>CAJONH010000198.1 GCA_905235825.1 Candidatus Gastranaerophilales bacterium | reverse complement strand
CGCCGGCAAAGTGCTCACTTTTTAAAGTCACCACTCCCAAATTTCGTTCACACCCTTCGGGCTTATCACGAAATTTGCTCGGGCAACCTATTTTAAAGATATAAATAAAAGCGTTAAAAGTTTAGTTTTGGTTCAAAAAAACAGGAATCGTAAAGTTTCCTGTTTTTTTTTGTAATTAAATTTATGTATGTTATAATCTTGTTGTATAATCTTGGAATATGTAATGAGGATATTCAATAAAAAATTAATAACATATATATCTTTACTGAGTCTTGTATTTTTTACGGCAGGCAGCGGGTTTTGTACTTCAAATGAGGATATAACATCTGAAATATCCGAAAATTCTAAAATAACAAGAATAGAATTTGAAGGTAATCATCTTGTTCCGGCTTCCGATATTCGTAAAGTTATGGATATGCAGTCGGGGGATGTATACAGTAAAGAACTTGTTCAAAGAAACTTAAAAGCAATATACGGAACGGGATATTTTTCGGAAAAAATGAAAGCTATACCTATTCCTACCGATCCTGAATCATTAACATTAAAAATATATTTAGAAGAAAATATACCTGTAACGGGTTTTGCAATTACGGGAAATACGGTTGTAAATACCGGTGAAATATTGAATATACTTCGTCCGTTGGAAGGACAGCCTCAAAATTTACAGTCTTTAAATGAGGCAGTTGTAAAAATTGAAGATTTGTATTCGTCAAAAGGATATGTACTTGCAAGGATTGCCACCGTTACTGATGATCCTGACGGATGTATAAATATTGATATCAAAGAAGGTACGATAAATACTATTGCTTTCGAGGGAAACAAAAAAACAAAAGATTTTGTTATTGAAAGAAATATAATTTCGGCACCGGGAGATGTATATAACGAAAATACATTAAAAAATGATTTGATGAGATTATATTCAACACAAGCATTTAAAGAAGTAAACAGATCAATTGCCAAAAGTGATGAAAATCCTGATACCTATGATATTACAATAGAACTTGAAGAACAAAGAACAGGTACAATTTCTTTAGGCGGCGGTCTTGATACCGCAACAGGTTTATTTGGTCAGGCAGGATTTGTCGAAAATAACTTCCTCGGTAACGGTCAAAGAGTAGGACTTAATTTTATGGCAGGTACTGGTGTAATTATGTCTGACAGCTCTACATTAGACCACGCTAACTTACAGGCGGAAGTCAGTTTCTTTGAACCTCGATTAAGAGGAACGGATAATTCACTGCTGGTTAAAGCATTTGGACGTGATTTCGGAAGCTATCAGGTTCCTTTGGCTATAGAACAACGTTTTGGCGGTGAAGTTGTTGTTTCAAGACCTTTTAAAAATTATAAAAATTTAATGGGTTCGTTTAAAATCGGTACTGAATACATAAAAGTAAAAGAAGGCGATTCAAGTCAGATTGCAAGATTGTATAAACAGCATAATATTCCTATTTCCGAACGTTCTAAACAATTGCAGGGCGGTACTTATATTTCTGTGGGGCCTTCTCTTGTATATGATACCAGAGATAGCGGTTTATATCCGAGAAACGGTGTCCTTGCTACTTTAAGATTTAGCGAAAATATGAATTTTACAGACTTTAAATATACAAACGGAACACTTACCGCAGGTATAAAAAAGTATTTCCCGATTATGTCTAAGTCTTCGTTCTCATTACTTGCAAGAGCGGGCGGAAAAATACACGGGCATGTTCCTGAGGTTATGTCTTACAGTTTAGGCGGGCCTTATACGGTAAGAGGCTACAGAATGAGTTCAATAGGTACAGGCGACGGGTTTATGGTCGGCAGTGCAGAGTTGACCACTCCTTTCTTCTTCCTTGACAGAATTAAAAAAGCCGAATTTTTGGATAATATAAAGTTATCGTTATTTGTTGATGCCGGTCATTTATATAACGGAACAATTTCAAATAAAATTTATAACAGACCCGAATATGGTATTGCAGGTGGTGTCGGAATTAAATTATATATTCCAGGTGTAGGCCCGTTATCGATTGACTACGGTATTCCCTTTACCAATGTCGGAAGCGGTAATAAGAGAGGTGCCTTCTCCTTTGGTGTCGGAGATGTATTCTAATGACTTATTCCGTTATTTGTGAAAATTTATTTGCAACCGAACGGCTTGCGGAAAAATTTGCGAAATCCGTAGTTGATACGGGTGCTTTTATTTCAATGTTTGGTGATGTCGGTGCCGGTAAAACCGCTTTTGCAAGATTTGTCTGCAAATATCTTGATGTAAAAGAAAAAGTTACAAGTCCGAGTTTTGTAATTATTAATGAATATAAATCAGGTAAAATTCCTGTTTATCATTTTGATTTATACCGTCTTGAAAATGAAGGTATTTCAACAATTATAAACGAGCTGGAAGAATACGGCGAAGGAAAAATTCTTACTTTTGTAGAATGGGCTCAATTTTCAGAAAATACGCTTCCGTTTGACAGACTTGAATTAAATATAAATTATATAGATGAAAATAAACGTGAATTCGTTTTTAATGCATTCGGAACTAAAAGCGAAACAATATTAAAGAGGATGCAGGAACAATGAAAATACTCTGTTTTGATACTTGCTTTAATAAATCATTTATAGTGCTGAGTGAAGGTAAAAATATTCTTCAAACTAAAATTATTAATAGTGATGAAAAAAATTATCATAGTGCATATTTAATTCCTGAAATAAGAAATATACTTGTTAATAACAATATGTTTATAAAAGACCTTAATGCAATAGGCATAAATATCGGCCCCGGAAGTTTTACCGGAGTGCGTGCGGGAGTTACAATTGCAAGGGTTTTATGCCAGCAGTTTAATATAAAACTTATAGGTGTTCCCTCTCTTGAAATTCTTTCTTATTTAAATAAAGAAAAAAAATCTGCAGCAGTGGTGCTTGATGCCCGTAAAAATAAAGTTTATTTTGGTGAATATGATAATGGAATTGTAATAACGAAGCCTTGTCTAAAAGATAAAGATGAATTGTTTTCCTGCCTGAATAAAAATTCAACCGTTATTACCGATGCTTCAATAAGTGAATTTTTAAACGAAAACGGTATAAAAAATTTATGCTATGAAGCATTTGATGAAAATTTGGGTTTATATCTCTCATCAATTGTACAAAATCAATTAGATAACTCTAATGAAGATTTCAACTGGGCAAAAGTTAAACCGTTATATATACAAAAACCTTCAATTTCAAAACCTAAGGAGAAAACAAATGTACTTTAGTTCAGGTTCTTTAGGCTGTATAGCATTCGTGTTAATTTCATTGATTGCACTTTATCTTTTGAAAGAGTTATGGTGGCTGATTGTAGGTATTACCGTAATTGTTATTGTTTTTTACTGGGGTAAAAAAATATATTTATTGTTGAAAAACGGAAAAAATATGGCAAATTCCGAATACAATCCGCAAATGGGGGAAGTATTTAAAATATGTCCTTATTGCAATGCAAAGGTTAAAGTTACGGAAGTAACATGCCCGAATTGCAAAAGAGCATTAAATTAATTTTCGGATAATGCGAAATTTATTGGAGTCATTGAGATGTTTCGCTTCGCTCAACATGACAAATTTGGGCCGGTATTGTATATAAAATCAAATTTATTTATATTGTCTTGTACTTTTTTCTCTGTGTTCATTTAAAATGTTACGCAGTTTCATAATAGCTTGAGCATGTATCTGACATACTCTTGATTCTGAAACTTCGATACTTGCACCTATTTCTTTAAGAGTCATGTTTTCATGATAATACAAAACCATTACCATACGTTCACGTTCCGGAAGTTTTTTTAATGCGGCTTGCAGCTCATTTTTAACGTCTTTTTCTTCAAGTTTTTCTAACGGACTGACACTATTTGTATCTTCAATGGTATCAATTAACTCAATACCTTCATCACCCGAATATTTTTTATCATACAAAGAACCGATAGATGTATCTTCTGATAATATAGTTCTTACTTTATCAGCATCAATCCCTATTGCATCTGCTATTTCTTGCGTAGTAGGCATTCTTCCGAGTTCCTGACGAAGCATTTCTGTTGCATTTTTAACGTCTTTGATTTTTTTTCTGGTGCTTCTTGGAAGCCAATCTTGAGAACGAATTTTGTCAATAATTGTTCCCCTTATTCTCATAATTGCATAAGTTTCAAAATGTGCACCTTTTTCGGGAGAAAATTTTTCTATTGCATCAATTAATCCTTCAACACCAAAACTGGTTATATCTTCTATTGCATAATTTGGCGGGAGATTTAATTTAATTCTGCCTATAACATATTTTGTTAAATATATGTATT
>CAJONH010000197.1 GCA_905235825.1 Candidatus Gastranaerophilales bacterium | reverse complement strand
CCGCCGGCAAAGTGCTCACTTTTTAAAGTCACCACTCCCAAATTTCGTTCACACCCTTCGGGCTTATCACGAAATTTGCTCGGGCAGATTTAAATTAAAAACAACTATATATTTTTATATGCCACATATATAAAGTTTATAACATTCAGATATAAAAATTTATTTTATTCTTGTTCAGACAAAAACACCGATTAAAAGTATTGAAGCCAATATGTTTGATTAAAATTCTCTTTTTGATATACTAAAGTCATTGAAAAAGGAAAGCCTATGAACGGAACAAAATTCGGTATATACGGCGGACAGTATGTTCCCGAAATTTTAATGACCGAAATAAAAAATTTGGAAGAAGCATATAATAAATATAAAAATGATGAAAAATTCAATAAAGAATTAAATGATTTATTGATAAATTATGCAGGTCGTCCTTCTTTACTGTATTTTGCAAAAAATATGACAGAAAATTTAGGCGGTGCAAAAATATATTTAAAACGTGAAGATTTAAATCATACAGGTTCACATAAAATAAACAATGTTTTAGGACAGGCTCTTTTGGCAAAATATATGGGGAAAAAGCGAATTATAGCAGAAACGGGAGCAGGTCAGCACGGTGTTGCAACTGCAACGGCAGCTGCTCTTTTAGGCTTGGAATGTGAAATCTTTATGGGGCTTGAAGATACAAAAAGACAAGCATTAAATGTATATAGAATGGAATTGCTCGGTGCCAAAGTTAATGCAGTTGAAACAGGAACTCAAACATTAAAAGATGCAGTAAATGAAGCAATGCGGGAATGGTCAAAAAGAACAGAAGATACTCTATATGTATTGGGTTCCGTTATGGGGCCGCATCCTTTTCCTATGATAGTCAGAGATTTTCAGAGTATTATAAGTAAAGAAGCTCGTGAACAAATCATTGAAGCGGAAGGAAAACTTCCTAATGCCGTGATAGCTTGTGTTGGCGGAGGAAGTAATTCAATGGGAATGTTTTATAATTTTATAAACGATAAAGATGTAAAACTCATAGGCTGTGAAGCCGCAGGACTCGGAGTTGATACCGATAAACATGCCGCAAGTATTTCAAAAGGCAGAATAGGTATATTCCACGGTATGAAATCAATATTCTGTCAGGATGAGTACGGGCAAATAGCTCCCGTATATTCAATCTCAGCAGGACTTGACTATCCTGGAATAGGGCCTGAACACGCATATCTTAATTCTATAGGCAGAGCTTCTTATGTTCCCGTTACGGATAAAGATGCGGTTGAAGCGTTTGAATACCTTTCCAAAACAGAAGGAATAATTCCCGCTGTAGAAAGTGCTCACGCAGTAGCTTACGCAAAAAAAATTGCACCAAAAATGAAAAAAGACGAAATTATAATTATTTGTTTATCGGGCAGAGGCGATAAAGATGTTGCCGCTATAGCAAGATACAGAGGTAAAAATTTATATGAGTAATATTAAAAAAGCATTTGAACACGGAAAAGCATTTATAGGATTTTTAACGGCAGGCGATCCTGATGTTCAGACAACAAAAAAATGTATAGAAGCAATGTATGAAGCAGGTGCAGATTTAATAGAAATAGGTATCCCGTTTTCTGACCCCATAGCTGAAGGTGTTGTAATTCAAGGTGCAAATTTAAGAGCTTTAAAACACAGAACTTGTTTAGATGAAGTTTTTGAACTTGTAAAAGATACAAGACTTAATTTTACTGTTCCAATAGTATTTTTGACATATATAAATCCTGTTTTTAATTACGGATATGAAAGTTTTTTTAAAAAATGTTCGCAAACAGGTGTCGATGGTATTATTATTCCCGATTTACCGTTTGAAGAAAAAGGTGAAATTAAAGATATTGCTGAAAAATACAATATAGACATAATTTCTTTAATTGCACCAACATCAAATGAACGCATAAAACAGATAGCAAAAGATGCAAAAGGCTTTGTATATATAGTATCTTCCATGGGTGTTACAGGTGTAAGAAGCGAAATTACAACAGATTTAACATCTATAGTAAAACTTGTAAAAGAAGCAACAACAACACCTGCCGCTATAGGTTTCGGAATTAGTACAACCGAACAGGCAAAACATTTTTCGAATATAGCTGACGGAGTTATAGTTGGAAGTGCAATAGTAAAAATTATAGAAAAGTATGGTAAAGATGCTCCCGAACACGTATACGATTATGTAAAAGAAATGAAAAATGCTATAAGATAAAATTTTAATTTGAAAAAACTTTCTATTCTTTTATTATGCCTTTTTCTTTTAAAATTTGTATAACAATCTGCTCTGTTTCTTTTCGATTATTATCAGGCTGATTTTTATTCTTATTGAACATTTCGCCTTCACCTGTAATAAACCAATTTAAATTTACATTTAATTTGTAGTACAATTGTATGCCGAAATCCATTGAAGGACATCTTATTCCACGCTCATAAGCACTTATAGTATTTGATGAAACTTCTATTTTTTCGGATAATTTTACTATTGATAAGTCAAGTTCTTTTCTTATTTTCTTTAAATTTTCCGAATACATATTAACCTCATAATTTTAATTTCTAAAACATCGGACAATAGTACTTGACTTTCGTACAATTGTATGTATAATATTATTTGTAATCATTTATAACAGTGATTGAATTATAGCACAAAAACGGCATGCTGCCGTTATTCTTGTTGACAAATTTACTGCGTATCAAATTTAAATATAGAAAATTATGTTAAATATAGTTGATTATTTAAAAAAAGACAAAATAGACAATCCGCCTTATGATTACTATTTTCTAAAGAATTTAGAT
>CAJONH010000196.1 GCA_905235825.1 Candidatus Gastranaerophilales bacterium | reverse complement strand
CGTCCGGATTTACTTTCTATGGAAGCTGCTCAAAAAGCCGTAAAAGAAGCATTAAGTTACTCTAAAAAATCATACTTTCCTGATTTAACAGGCTCTGTCGGTTATAATTGGAATAATAATTCATATTACAATACAAACGGAATAACTTTAGGTGCATATTTGTCAACAAATAATTTAAATGTAGCGGAAACAAGACTAAAGATTAAAGAAAATAAAGCACAATTGGAAATAGCAAAACAAAACGTAGAACTGATTAAAAAAACAATATATTTTGAAGTTCAGAGTGCCTATATTAATATGCTTCAGCTTGAAAAAAACATTCCGCTTCTTCAAACAAAAGTAAAACAGACTTTGGAAAATTATGAACTTGCTGATGCTCGTTATGAAGTAGGAATGGGAAACTTTATAGAGCTTCAGGATGCAAAAGAAAATTATAACAATGCACAAAGAGAATATGTACAGACAATATACAGATACAATGTTGCTCTGGTTGACCTTAAAACCGCAATGGGGGAAAAATGAGAAAAATTATAATTCCTATAATGGTGGTATTTTTACTATTTATACCGTTTATAATAAATAAAAAATCAACTAAAGTCCAATATATAACAGATACGGTAAAAGAACGGACAATAACCCAGATTGTCGAAGCAACAGGAACTATTGAACCTGTCAATACCGTTGATATAGGTGCTCAGGTATCGGGAATGATAAGTAAAATTTATGTGGATTTTAATTCTGAAGTAAAAAAAGGTCAATTACTTGCACAAATTGATACTTCTTTATTTGAGGCACAATTGCAGCAGGCAACGGCAAATATAAATAATGCAAAAGCAGCTCTTTCAAAAAATAATGCACAATTAGAATATGATACAAAAACTTATAACAGGTATAAAAATCTTTATTCAAGAAATTTAATTTCAAAAAATGATTTGGATTCGGCAGAAGCTGCATACAAATCTGATGTTGCTCAGGTTTCGGCGGCAAAAGCAAGTATTTTACAGGCTGAAGCAAACTATAAAACAGCTGCCGCAAATATGAGATATACAAAAATAACTTCTCCTGTTGACGGTATTGTTATATCAAAAGAAGTGGAAGAAGGTCAAACCGTTGCCGCAAGTTTTCAAACGCCTACTTTGTTCACAGTAGCGGAAGATTTGGATACGATGAAAATAGAAACAAGCGTATCAGAAGCCGATATTGGTAAAGTTAAAGTAGGGCAGGACGTAAACTACACTCTTGACGGTTATCCCGACAATATATTTAAGGGCATAGTAACACAGGTAAGATTATCACCGAAAACAGAATCAAATGTCGTAACTTATACCGTAATTATCGGTGTTGAAAATGAAGATAATAAACTTATGCCAGGAATGACAGCTAATGTTTCAATAATAACAAATAAAGCCGAAAATGTATTAACTGTTCCTAACAGTGCTTTAAAATTTACTATTGCAGATAATAAACAAAAATATGAACAAAAAGGCATTTGGATTGACAATAAAGGTAAACCTCAAAGAATAAATATAACAACAGGTTTAAGCGATGATTCTTTTACTCAAATTATTACAGATGAAATAACCGCTGGAGATAAAATTTATATAGGTAAAATATCAAAAGGAAATAAAAATCAAAAACAAATGAGAGTACCAAGATTGTAAAACTTATATAACAAAAAAAGCGGAATTATAACTAATTCCGCAATAATTATGAATTTCAGCATTTTGACAGCCAAAATTCAGCTACGTAAATATTAGATAAAAGCATTCTTTGATTTTTATAATTTATATTTTCGTACAAGGAATGTATATTCTTTTTTCCTTTTTTATTTCTTTTTCATACATATTCTCAATTTTCTTTGCACATTTATAACAGTAAAAACATTCTGCACCGCACCGAGAAGCACATAAATGTCCGTATTTTACAAAATGTTTTATATCGGGCAGATATTTTCGATAATCTTTAACAGTTACTTCTTTTAATATAGGTACTTGCTGTAAATGATGAGTGAATGATGATAATGGAAAATTTTCAATGTATTTTATATTATCAATTCCTTTCAAATACATAAAGAAAGCATCTAAATATCCTTTAAGATTTTTATTATATCCGTCACGTCCTACAAGTTTAAAGTTTCTTATTCCTATTTTTTCATATTCTTTTATATCCCACGGAAAAATATGATTTCCTATCAAAAGAGATTGTATAGGATATTTTTCGATAATAGGATGACAAAATGATATAGAATAACCGCCTGTTAAACATTGCTCATACTTGTCTGTTTTATTTTCATCTATACTTATATATTCGTGAAACATTCTGTTAGGACACCCTTGTAAACAGCCTTCATTTACCATTAATTCTATTTCCATATCAGGATATCGTTTTGTTAGATGAGAAAGCAGTTTAAAGTTTTTATTTACGTCATGACTTGGTACTATTTGCTTAACCTCAGGATGAAATGCAATAAAATTTTGATATTCCCAAATGGTTTTGTATTCCAAACTTGTTGAAGCTAAAATTTCAAAATCATCGTAGTGTTTACCTATGTAGCTCATTAACTGTCCCGATGCTACACGAAGTTTTTTTACACCCATTTTCCTTAATTCAGTTAAAAGAAGTTGCAGTTTTTCTAATTGCTTACTAAAATCAGAATTTTCAGTATCTAAGGGTCTTGGACTATTTAAAAGATAAATAAAATCACAATTTTTATTAAGAGTATGTTCTATCAGTTTTTTCCAGTATTCCCAATTTGCGTT
>CAJONH010000195.1 GCA_905235825.1 Candidatus Gastranaerophilales bacterium | reverse complement strand
TAATTGAACGTTCAGCAGGTATCGGAAGCGGTTATTCCGATGAAGATTATGCAAAATCGGGTGCTGTTATTATTGATAATGCTGCAGATTTATATAATCAAGCAGATATGATTTTTAAAGTAAAAGAACTGTGTTCCTCTGAACTGAAATTCTTAAAAAAGCACCAAATATTGATTTCTTTTATGCATTTAGTTGTAGAAAAAGCAATGACAGATGCATTACTCGAAAAAAAAGTTTCAGCTGTAGCACTTGAAACAATTGAAGATACAAACGGAGTTACTCCATTACTACGTCCTATGGGAGAAATTGCAGGTAAAAAATCAATTCAAATTGCTGCAAACCTTCTTGAAAATCATAATGGAGGTTCAGGAATAATGATGGGCGGTATGCCGGGTGTTGAGGCTTGCAAAGTTCTCATTATAGGAGCCGGAAACGTCGGATTTTTTGCAGCTAAAACGGCTGCTAATATGGGGGCAAATGTAAGTCTTTTGGATATTAACATAGAAAAATTAAGATATGCTCATGATGTTTTAGGTTCTAATGTTAAAACATATTTATCGGATGAAGATATAATCAGAAATTTAATAAAAGATGCTGATGCTGTTATCGGTGCAGTCTTAATTCCGGGACATAAACCGCCCTGTTTAATAACCGAGGATATGGTAAAAAGTATGAAAAAAGGCTCTGTTATTGTAGATGTATCCATAGACCAAGGAGGTATAGCCGAAACAGAAGACAGAATAACAACTTTAGATAATCCGTTTTATGACAAATTCGGTGTATTACATTATTGTGTTCCGAATATTCCGGGATGCGTTGCAAGAACAGCATCTCCCGCATTTGCTAATGAAAGTTTGAAATACGTAAAAGAAATAGCTGATTTTGGATTTATTGAAGCAGTTAAAAGAGATAAAGCACTTGCAAAAGGTGTAAATACATACAAAGGAAAATTAACCAATAAAGGTGTTGCTTTGGCTTTTGGAATGGAATATACCGAATTACCAAGCATAATCGGTTTTTAGAAACTTCAATAAGTAATAAATTATTAATTAATAAAACTAAATAAAATGGCGGAATTTCTTCCGCCATTTTTACATTATCGTTATAGAAATATTATTTTATATTTGAGAATGTCCAAGCATCGTTTGAATGAGCTGCAGTAGCTTCCTGATAATCCTGACCTGAAACTCCGCCTTCATCACTTCCGTGTGCTATCGGTTTATACAATCTGTTATAGTATTCAATAACCATTCTGTCCGAATTGAAGTATGCTTCTGCAGTTCTTATTGCCTGACGCATCATAATAGCCCATTTTGTCTTATCATTGTAATACATAGGTATTATCTGATTTTCGATAATATCCATCATACATTCATAATCTTTTCTGTGTCTTTCTTCCCATGGAATATTATCATCCAATCCAGGATATTCAATTGTAAATCCGTTAATACCGGGGAAGGTACCTTCAACAGTCCATCCGTCAAACGTAGATAAATGCAAAGCACCGTTGGCATTAGCACTCATACCGGATGTTCCTGATGCTTCAAACGGTCTTAAAGGTGTATTTAACCAGATATCGGAAGCACGTTTTAATTTACCGCTTAAATCAAGTTCGTACCCTGTTAAAACAACAACATTCTTCATTGAATAAGAATTTCTTAAAATCTTATTAAACATTTCACGACCCGAAACATCATCAGGATGGAATTTACCTGCAAAAATCAACTGAACTTTATTTTCATTTAATAATTTTAAAATTCTGCTTTCATCAAGGAAAATTAACCATGCACGTTTATAATCTGCAAATCTTCTAGCCCAGGTGATTGTCAATACATCGGGATCAAATCTTTTACCTACAGTATTTGCGATGTATTCAAAAACTTCTTTTTTCATTTCTTTTTTAGACTGGAGCAGAGAATCAAGATTATCTGTTTTCATTCTGTTATCCTGCCAGTAGTGAAGATTTACGGCATTGGTAATAGCTCTGATAGGACATCTTCCTTCAACCCAATTCCACATTTTGTTTGAAACCAAACCGTGCAATTGAGAAACTGCATTAGCGAGTCTTGACATTCTGAGAGCTGCAACCGTTAAGGAGAATTGTTCTCCACCCAATTGAACTGCTTCTTCACGAGGTCTGCCGGCAAAGAAACCGCCTTTTAACAGTTCATCTACCCAGTGAACCTCATTACCTGCCGCAACGGGAGTATGAGTTGTAAATACGACTTTTTCTCTTACCTTTTTTAAATCGCCATTGTATTGATTTAACAATTCAAATGCAGCAGGGAGAGCATGACCTTCATTTAAATGAACACAATCAAAATTGTATCCGATTTTTTGAAGTAATCTGATACCTGCTATACCAAGAACTGTTTCCTGAGAAATTCTGATTTTTTCGTTACCGTCATATAATTTATGAGAAATTGAACGAGCCCATTCTGAGTTTTCTTCTATATCCGTTGTCAGGAAATATACAGGGCAGGTATCAAAAATATTAGGTTCAAGTTTATATGCTTTTACTTTTACTTTTTCTCCGTAAATATCCACATCAACTGATTCATTTATATCTGTTAAGAAATCAATATGTTTTCTGATATATGCAACTTCGACATTGCCATCGTGATCAATTCTCTGGTTATAGTAACCGTATGACCACAACATTGTAACTCCTACCATAGGCATTTGCAGATAGCCTGCCGACAACATGTGCGAGCCGGCAAGGAAGCCTAATCCGCCCGAATATGTTGCTATGGACTGATCAATTGCTATTTCCATTGAAAAATATGCTACATTTGGTAATCCCATAGTTACTCCTTTATTTTTTCTGAACTAAAATTACTATCTATAAAGTTATACCAACAACATAACAAAAAAACAATATTTTCTCAACTGTCGGGCAAATTCAAATAATAAGCAGGATTTAAAAATTTTATATTATTATTTACAAAATTGGCTTGCCATGATAATAATTTTTTATCAATAAGGAATTATTTATGAGTGAAAAAACGGAAAAAGCGGAAGAATTATTTAAGTCGGGATATAATTGCTCTCAATCAGTTTTAGGTGTATTTTGTGAAGAATTTGGGCTTGATTTTGATATTGCAATGAAAATTGCATCCTCCTTCGGAGGCGGAATGGGAAGAATGAGAGAAGTCTGCGGAGCCGTATCTGGCATGTTTATGGCAGCAGGATTGGCATTTTCCTCAGCACAAAATTCACACGAGAACAAAACCCGTCAATATAGAACAGTTCAGGAATTAGCTGAAAAATTCAAAGAAAAAAACGGCAGTATAATCTGCCGTGAATTACTAAAAGGAGTTGATATTTCTAACTCTTATATTCCGGAAAAACGAACGGAAAATTATTATAAAAAACGTCCCTGTATTGAATTAGTAAGGGATGCGGTTGAAATTTTAGAAGAATATATAAAAAATCAAATAATAATATAAAAAAAATTTGACTTAAACAAAAATATTATTATAAGAAAAATATGATTTTATTTGATTTTTTTAAAATTAAACATGAATGTAGCCACAATAAAGTAAGTGCTGATGTTGAAGAAGCCTACTGCCCCGATTGCGGAGCATTGGTTCAAAATAAGTGGTATTTGGTCAGATGCGGATGCTGTAATATAAAAAGAAGTGCTCACAGGCATTATGATGAAATTATACCGGATACAAAATTCTGTAAAAACTGCGGTTCAAGCGAATATTATATTCAAGAGCTTGAAAAACTTAATTTTACAGATGTCAGATATGCCGTATTTAAAAAAGTTATAGTTAATAACGAAAAGCAAAATATATCTACCCGTCAAATATGGGTTGAAGAAAATGACACAACTTGTAATCAAATCTCTGAAATAAAAACTATTCCCGTGTTAAACAAATAAAAAGCATCAGGGCTGTCTTAAAAGTCTGATTTTTGAACTCATTCAGCTTGCAGCCTCCGGATGACGGATTGTCTAAAATTAAATGGCAGGTGTGTTACTTGGCATAATTACGGATTATCCTATTTCAGATTTTGATATATAATATTCTTAAAGGAATATTATAATTATGAAAATTGTTGATTATAAGAATTTAGATGAAAGTTTTTTTTCAAAAATTGAATTTGAAAATATAGAGTCCGTAGCACAAATCATTGCCGATGTTCGTAAAAACGGCGACAGTGCAATAATAGAATACTCAAAAAAATTCGGGGACGGTAATGTTAATATTTTAAAATTAACAGAAAAAGAAATTGAAAAAGCTGTTGAAAAAGTCGATAAAAAAACAATAGAAACAATAAAATTTGCGATTAAAAACGTAAAAGAATTTGCACAAGTGCAATTATCAAGCATAAAAGAGATAGAAACAATTGTTAACGGCAATATTTTAGGACAAAAAATAATCCCTTTGGACTCTGTCGGATGTTATATTCCGGGAGGTAATTATCCTTTGCCTTCAAGTGCAGTAATGACTATAGTTCCGGCTAAAACGGCAGGAGTTAAAAGAGTTATTGCAATGTCACCCAAAATACAGCCCGTAACAATTACTGCCGCACACCTTTCAGGTGCCGATGAAATATACGGAATCGGCGGAGTTCAGGCAATTGCAGCAATGGCTTACGGCAGTGAAACAATAAAAAAGGTAAATAAAATAGTCGGGCCGGGAAATAAATTTGTAACCTCAGCAAAAAAACAGGTTTTTGGCGAGTGCGGTATTGATTTTCTTGCAGGTCCGTCGGAAGTCCTTATAGCTGCGGATGAAAGTGCTAATCCTGATTTTGTCGCAGCCGACATTCTTGCTCAATGTGAACACGATAAAGATGCCAGAGCCTTCTTGATTTGTTTCAGTTCCGATTTCGCAAAGCAGGTTGTAAACAGAGCCGAAAAATTTTTAAAAACTCTTTCAACTAAGGATATTGCGGAAATTTCTTTCAATAAATCTTTTGCAGTCATTGTTAATTCTATAGAGGAAGCAATAGAACTTTCAAATGAAAAAGCTCCCGAACATCTTGAATTATGTTTAAAAAATGCAAAAGATATTTCGGACAAATTCAGAAATTACGGATCTATGTTTATAGGTAATTACAGTGCCGAGGTTTTCGGTGATTATGTATCGGGAACAAATCATACGCTGCCTACAAATCAAGTTGCAAAGTATTCGGGCGGTTTAAGCGTATTTGATTATATTAAAATTCAAACTTATCAAATCATTCAAGAAAAATCGCTCGGACAAACAGCTCAAAATGCTTCAGTTTTAGCTGAAAAAGAAGGGCTTTTTGCTCATAAACTTGCGGCAGACATCAGGATATTATAATAAATATGATTAAAACAATCGAAAAACCCTGGGGAAAAGAAGAAATACTGGAATTAAACGAGAATTATATGCTTAAACGTCTTACAATGTTTGAAAATTGCAGATGCTCGCTTCAATTTCACAACAAAAAAAGAGAAACAATATATGTTTTATCGGGTGATTTAAAAATTTTATCAGGAAAAACACGTGATAAACTACGGGCTGAAATATATAAACAGGGCGATGTTCTGACTATAGAACCTAAAATTATTCACAGAATGGAAGCAATTACAAAATCCGTTTATTTAGAAGCAAGTACTCCCGATACTGATGATACAGTGAGAATTGAAGATGACTACAACAGATAAAAAAAGCTATAAAGTATTAATTCCTACGGCAGGAACAGGTTCAAGGCTCGGAAATTTAACGCGATATTTAAACAAATCTCTTGTGGATATCTCAGGAAAGCCCGCTATTTCAAGAATAATTGATATGTTTGATAAAACATGCGAATTTGTTATTCCTTTAGGTTATAAAGGTGAACTTGTCAAACAGTTTTTAGAGCTTGCTTATCCTAAAAGAAAATTTTATTTTCCCATAGTGGAAAAATATGAAGGAGAAGGTTCAGGACTCGGTTTAACAATACTTTCAGCCGAAAAATATCTTCAAGAACCATTTGTATTTTGTTCTTGCGATACAATTACGGAAGAACACATACCTTATCCTGACAAAAATATAGCGGGATTTGCAAAAAGAGAAAATAAAAATCAATACAGAACTCTAAATATAAAAAACGGAAAAGTTACTTCTTTATTGGAAAAAAATGAAGCAATAAATTCATCAATGCCTTATATCGGACTTTCACTTATTAATGATTGGAAAATTTTTTGGCAGGAAATGCATAAAGGAGAAAATGATGCTATAAAAGAAGGAGAAAGCTATCCTTTAAGGAAATTTGCCGAAAAAGGAATTTTATTTGCAAGGGAATATGAATGGTTTGATACGGGCAATCTTGAAGAATTAAAAAACACACGGGAACATTTTAAAAAAGAAGATACACCGAATATTCTGCCTAAACCCGATGAAGCAGTTTGGTTTGTTGAGGATAGAGTTATTAAATATTCAAATAATAAGAATTTTATAAAAGAAAGAATTGAAAGAACAAAATATTTGAAAAATTTTGTTCCCCAAATTATAGCTTCAACGGCGAATATGTATGCTTATAAAAAAGAAAACGGTGTAGTATTATCAAAAATTCAAAATTTGGAACTTTTTAAAAAACTGTTGAATTATTCTCAAACCTTCTGGCAATCGATTGAAAAACCTGCTGATTTTAATGATATCTGTAAAAAATTTTATTATGATAAAACTATAGAACGCATTGAATTATATTATAAAACTTTTTCCCAAATGGATATTCAGACTATTGTAAACGGGAAAAAACTTCCAAAATTATCGGAAATATTAAAACAAATTAATTGGGAAAATATTTTTGACGGTTTATGCGGAAATTTTCACGGAGATTTCCATTTTGAAAATATTTTATATAATAAACAAACGGATAAATTTATCTTTCTTGACTGGCGGCAGAATTTCGGCGGACTTTTAAACTGCGGAGATATTTATTATGATTTGGCAAAACTATTGCACGGTTTAATTATCTGCCACGAACTTATAGCGGAAAATCGCTATAATATTAATATAGAAAACAACATAATAAATTATTCGTTTGAAAGAAAACCCATTTTAATTGAATGTGAAAAACTTTATTATGATTGGTTAAAAATAGCGGGATATGACGTAAAAAAAGTAAAAATTTTAACGGCTCTTATCTATTTAAATATAGCACCGCTTCATCATTATCCTTATTGCAATTTGCTCTATTATCTAGGAAAAACAATGCTAAATGACTGTATAAATCTATAATTTAAGAGCCATAGAGATATCACCGGCAACGGCTCCGATTAATAATAAGGATATAAATAAACGCCATAATACTTTTTTCATTTTTACCTCACATAAATATTATATCTTCAATATAAATTATATTAAAGATATTTTGCAACATGAACTGATATAAAAATTTTGATATTATCCTGCATCATTAAAGTTTAATATAAAAATATTATTTTTATATATTTTTAATTAGATAAAACATAGTTGCAAAAATATTAGCTTTATGATATTTTTACTTTATAAAAAAGAAATAAAAATATATTGAAATTCTATATTTACGTAGTATTGCGGGCATATTAATTCCGCCCGCTTTTTTTACAAATTTTCTCATACGAAAGGAAAATAATGTACGAATTTTCGGTACCGATGCCATATAGTAAAGAAAATATTGACAGACTTGTTTTAATAAATAAGGAAGTTGAAAGAAGTAAAATAACAAGTCTGTATTTTTCACTGCCTTCAACTAATGAATTATTTACAGGGTTTGAACAAACAAGAAATCAGCTTTTACACAGGACTTCTTTTGATTTTTGGAAGAATTTAGCTTCACACAGTATAGATAACGGTTTTGATGTTATTTATTGTTTAAATATGCCAAGACCTTTAGCTATTGAAACTCCTAAATTTCCAAAACAAATAGAAAATTTGCATAGATTATTATGTGAATTTTCAAAAATAGGAATTAATAAATTAAGAGTTGCTTCTCCTAAATTAATGGCATATTTGCACAAATACTTCCCGGATTTTGATATATACGGCTCTACTGCATCAGACTACAAACTAATACAAGAATTTCAAAACCTTAAACTTATTCATCCGTATATTAAAGAAATAGTACCTTCTCATAATGTAAATAAGAATTTTATGTTGCTAAAAAATATCAAAAAAATCGGCTTTGAAGTTGAAATAATGGTAAATGAAGGATGTTTACAGGGCTGTTCAAATCGATTTGAACACGAATGCACTTATACAGATGATAATATAGAACTCTATACAAATAATGAATTTTTTCAGGAAGATTTCTGTAAAAATCATTGCATAAGAATAGAACGTACTAATCCTATTTTATATTTAACAAAAGGAAATCATATTTACCCTTGGGAAATAAAAGAATATTCAAAAATAGGAATAAATAAATTTAAATTAAATGGGAGAGATGGTATTAAAGAAAATGATAATTCACAAAACCAATTTATAAACATAGTCGAACTCTATTTGAAAGGAATAGATGACATAAAAACAATAGAAAATGTTTCAATTATAAGTTTTGCATCAAATTCATCTTCAAAAAAAATTTTAAGTAAATTAACTGTCAAAAATACAAAAAAATATCTTCCTAATATAAAGCATTTTGTAAAAAAGGGACATTTATGTTCTTCAATATGCACAATAAAATGTAAATATTGCTATAATTGTTCCCAAAAAATAGAAAAAATATTTGAAAAATACAAACAAGAATCCCTCAAAAAACTAATACCAATTTGCATTAATTAAATTTTTAAAACAATATTTATTGATAACAAGTAAAAAATCCGCTTCCACTCGGAGCACCGGCACAATAAATACAATTTCTACTTCCGCCATGAAAAGTATTCCAAAGTGCTTGAGCAGATGCTTCATTATAACAATATTGTCCTGTTCCAGCACAATAATCATTGCTTAGACGATTTATACATCCTGCAATATAAAGAGTGTTAATTTCATCTAAACTTAAACCTTCTAAACTTTCAAATTCCATTATTATCTCCCTGTTTTTTATAATCATTTGATAACATGTTTCCAATCTGGATATTCATACCTTTATCAAAATTAATGTATCCGCTATATGGTGTAAATGTCATTTCTTCAAAGTAGAGTCTGTTTTTATATATTATCCAATCTATTCGCACAAATTTGAATGCTGCTGCAAGTTTGCAGGATAAAAGAATTGACTGTTTTATATTATAGTCTATACTTATTTTTAAAATTTGTTCAGGGAAATTAAATATATTATCTAAATTTCCAAATTCATCATTAAAAATGCTCATTTTATCATTATCAAAAAATTTTACAATTATTTTGGGATTTCCATTAAAACAATAAACTTGGAGTTGAGTACAGGGAATATTTATATGCTCTCTTAACAGCTTCTCAATGAAAAGTTGCGGAATTATACCTTTATATTGTAATTCAAATCCTTGCCAAAAGCAGTATTCCTGCTCCAGCCAACCTGTCATATTTTTTCTTATCAAATCAACTACAGGTTTTGTATTTAAAACATCTTTTTTATTTTTAATAATATACTGCCATTTGCATCCGTGATTGCACTTAATTACAAAAGCATTCGGAAGTTTATCAAAATCAATTTGGTCAAAGTAAGTAGAAACGTTATTAAGCTGCCTGTCACTGCGAGGACGATAGTCCGTGGCAGTCCAGCCGATATTATTATTTTTTATTTTAAAATCAGCTGGATTGCTTCGCTTTCGCTCGCAATGACAATCCCCTATCACCAACAAAACAGGTTTTAAATATTCACTGCCGATTTTTTCCGCTACATAATCTCTAACCGCAACTTTATCCGTACACTTTCTCATTAAATCAGTTACACCGTATAGTTTTATCCACTGTATTTTCTGATTAAAAGTTTTACATCTTTTTTTATCAATAATCCACGATTTATTTTTAAAATCATACTTCAACGGTAGATTTTCTCCAGTTTTATATTTAAATATTTTAGCTAAAT
>CAJONH010000194.1 GCA_905235825.1 Candidatus Gastranaerophilales bacterium | reverse complement strand
CATTAAATCTTGTTTGCGCATAGAAGAAGCTTCTTCAATACCTAAATCCTCTGCCTGTTTTAACAGCGCAGTCGGAGACTTTTGCTTAAGTTCTTTTAAATTCATTAATTATTCCATTTGTATGATTGAAAAAAAAGAGAAGTGATATAAATATATATTGTATTTATGCTTTGCTTATAAAATTTAAATTGACTGATGTCAATTATTATTATGGAGTGTTTAAGTTATTTTATACACATTCTTTTTGCCTACTTTTTAAATTTAAATTTTTAGTTGTTATTTGTATATTCCTGTGTATTATGTGAATAATTTTTTATACACATAGTTATCCTCAAATAAATATTTGTTTATAAATTAGTCAGTAATTTTCAAAATAGTTAAAGAATCGTTAATAATATTTGCCAAGTTTAAAATTACTTTTTTACTAAAAAAATTTTATCAGACATTGTTAGTTATTTTTTCAGCTTGTGTGTATGTTTATATAATAAATTTTACAAAGTGAGTATTATTTGATATAAGTTGCTTAAACAGCTTATTTATACACAGAAAGTTAATATTTTGTGGATAAGGTACATAACCTTTTGAAGAAAGGTCTTTTTATGAAAATAGTAGGTATTACCGGTGCAATAGGATGTGGTAAAACGACTGTTGCAAATATTCTCAAAGAAATGGGATATGATATTTTTGATGCCGATGCAGAAGTTAAAAAGATTTATCAAGATGATAATTTTTTAATGATTTTAAAATCTGTTTTTCCGCGTGTTTTTAATAAAGATGGTGTTGATAAAAAATTATTAAGAAGAATAGTTTTTTCAAATCAAAAAGAACTTCTTAAATTAGAAGAAATTATAGAACCTTTTTTACAAGAATTATTTATAAAGAAAATAGAAAAATCTGTTCATCAGCAGGGTTTATTATTTATTGATGCTGTTTTATTATTTGAAAAAGGTTGGAATAAATATTGTGATAAGGTTATTTGTGTTACTGTTGATTTTGAGACACAAAAGCAAAGAGTTATGAAAAGAGATGGTATTTCTGAAGAAGAGTTTTTAGATATTTATCATTTACAGATGAATAATAGTAAAAAATGCGAATTATCAGATATTATTTTAGACACCGGTTGTGATTTGAATAAATTAGAATTTAATGTAAAAATGGTATTGGATAGAATTAATGGCTAGAGAGATTGTTTTTGATACTGAAACAACAGGTATGGATCCTGAAACAGGTGATAAACTTGTTGAAATAGGTGCTGTTGAATTAATAAATCATATTCCAACAGGTGTGACTTTTCATCGTTATATAAATCCTCAGAGAGAGGTTCCGGAAGAAGCTTTTAAAGTACATGGTTTAAGTTATGATTTTTTGAAAGAATATCCGACTTTTGCTGAACAAGTTGATGAGTGGATAGATTTTGTAGGCGATGCTGTTTTAGTTGCTCATAATGCGCCTTTTGATATGAAATTTATTAATTTTGAGCAAAAAGAACTTGGAAAAATTACTTATGGTAATGAAAGAGTTATTGATACACTTGAAATAGCTCGAAAACTTTTTCCCGGACAAAGAAATAACTTAGATGCCTTATGTAAGCGCTTTAATGTTGATAATAGTGCTCGTACACTTCACGGAGCATTACTTGATGCGGATTTATTAGCAAAAGTTTATTTGGAATTATTAGGCGGTCAAGAACCGACTATGCTTGGAAATGAGCCTAAAAAACAAGCTAAAAATACATTATTTACAGATGATAATAAAATAGAAAGAAAATATAGAGAACCACGTGTTTTTGCTTTATCCGAGGAAGAAGAACAAGCGCATATAGAGTTTATGGAGAAGAATTTAAAAGAGCCGGTGTGGTTGAAGTAAAACTTTATTTACCACACAAGCAATTAAACTCACTTTTTTTATGATTGAGCATGGTTTGTTGGTCTTGAAGAAGAATAGCCGGTTTACGGGCAATCACATATTGCGGCAGAAGTTTTTTGATTTCTGCAATTGGGCGGTCAAAATTTTTAGCTTTGAGGCGGATTTTTTTACCTTGTCCGGCAGAAACTTTTTCAGTAATTAAGCCGGTATCAGCATCTTCAAATTCATCAAAAGTAATGCGTAAATTTTGCAGACCGTTCGGAATTAAAAATTCAATAAATTCGCCTTTATTGATGTAATTTCTAACTTCAAAAACAGCTTCATCTCCTTGCCATTCAACAAGAGATCCGGCAAATAACCATTCTCCTAAAGTACGAGTATATTCATAATTTTGGCTGATATTGGTTAATTTACCATCATGGAATCCGAGACAATAACCGCGGTTTTGTAAGGTATATAAATCATCCATATATTTATTATAATCCCAAGTTTCAGGTGATTGGTAATAATCATCAATCGCTTGACGGTAAACACGAGCGACAACAGCAGCATAATATTCGGTTTTATTACGCCCTTCAACTTTGAGGGAATCCATACCGATTGAGAGTAAGTCATTCAAACGAGGCATGAGGCACATATCTTTAGAATTAAGCATATAACCGCCATGCTCATCTTCCATAACTTCAAAATATTCTCCGGGGCGAAATTCTTCCTCGATCAAAAATTCAAACATATCTTTATTTTGGTCATTTATTTCTATCTCTTTGATTGTGCCGTCTTTGAGACGAAGGTGTAATTTATAATGCCAGCGGCAACAATGCGCACATTTTCCCTGATTAGCACTGCGGTCGGCTAAATAATTAGAAATAAGACAGCGGCCGGAATAAGACATACACATAGCACCGTGCATAAAACATTCTAATAAAATATCAGGACATTTAGCTCTTATTTCTTTCATTTCCTCAAAGCTTACTTCACGTCCTAAAACACAAAGTTTAGCGCCTTGAGATTGCCAAAATTTAACAGCTTGCCAAGAACAAATATTCGCTTGTGTGGAAACAAAGCGATTAAGTTCCGGTGCATTATCTTTAACATATTGAAAAACTCCCGGATCGGCAATTAAAACACCATCCGGTTTAAGTTGGCGAAGGGTTTTTAAAAAATGAGGCAATTTTTCAACATCACGATTATGCATAAATAAATTTAGAGTTAAATATATTTTTTTGCCATTATTATGAACAAAACGGATACCTTCTTGCAAATCT
>CAJONH010000193.1 GCA_905235825.1 Candidatus Gastranaerophilales bacterium | reverse complement strand
TTGTCCGTTCATTTTTATTCAAAATCAACAGGTATTTCTTCGTTCTTCATATTCTTTTGTCAATGTTCTATTTTTTTCTCAGCAGAATAAAATCTCGGTTCTCTTTCCTGACTTCATTTTGCTTTATCTCAAAGCCACTCTTTCAAGCGACATCTTGTATCTTAGCACCTCAATTTTTTATGTCAATACTTTTTTATTTTTATTTTGTATGCAGATTTTTGAAGTGAACTTTTCAAGATAAATAACACCAATTTGTGTTATTTTCGGGCCGAATAAAAATTAATCATTTAAATCTTCCAAACTTAGAGCTTTCATTCAAACCGCTTATTGTAACTATTCTTCAACAAGCTGCTGACCTCATTGCCCCTCTCGGTTAATGCCCGCTCAATTAATATAAAACAAAGAATTTTTTTTTGCAAGTCTTTTTTTTAAATATTTTTATTTTTTATGAAATATTTCTTAATAATACCTTTTTAACGCTCTCTTTACCGTGTTCTAGTACGGAAACTCATCTCCTTTTAAATTGTTTTGCATTGTAAATTTATATAAGTTCATGAATTGACTTTGTATTTTTTTAGAAGGATAATACTGTAAAATCCAATCAGAAAGTATAAGTATCAATGAAACTAGATATATTTAAAAGTAAATATATATTATAAAAGAAAAGCAAATTTGCTTTTCTTTTTTTTATAAAAATTAAGAATAAGCAGGAAAAAATGACACTTACATTAACTAAAAAAATACATAAAGCAAAAGTTTATAACATTGAAAAAGTATCAGTAAGCTCTTATCTGATAGAAACAGACTTGGGTTTTCCCGTTGACATTCTCCCCGGACAGTTTATTTCAATATATTGCGACGGGTTAACTTTAAGACGTCCTTTTAGTGTTTTTTCAAATTCAAAAAACATTATAGGTATATTATTTAAAGAAAGAGGAAAAGGAACAAATTATATAAAATCACTCCGAAAGGGTGATTTTATTGATATTGCAGGGCCTTTTGGCAACGGTTTTGATATTAAAGAGTCAAAATCTCTGCTTGTTGGTGCAGGTATCGGCATCGCACCAATGTCGTTTTTAAAAAATACCCTTGATAAAATGAATATAGAAAACATGTTAATTTCAGGATTTCTAAATAAATCAGAAATTCCGAGCTGTGTCAATCTTGATAAAATATATACCGATGACGGCTCTATTGGGGAGAAAGGCAGTGTTTTAAATTATTTAGGTCAAATAATTCAAGATTATAATCCGGAGATTATTTATGCTTGCGGCCCTTCCGTTGTTCTAAAAACCGTCGCCGATATCGGAAAAACTTTTGATATAAAAACACAGATTGCAATGGAAAAAGTCATGGCATGCGGCATTGGTGTTTGCAGAGGCTGCGTTATAAATATAATGAAAGACGGCAAAGTTGCAAATGCAACAGTTTGCAAAGACGGCCCCGTTTTCGACGGAAGTGAGGTTATATGGCTGTAATTACAGATATTTTAAACACAGATTTAAACGGATTAATTCTCAAAAATCCGATAATGACCGCATCGGGAACATACGGATACAACAGCGAATATGAAGATTTTATTGATGTATCAAATTTGGGGGCGATAGTTACAAAAGCCATATCTTTAAGACCGAGAGCAGGAAATAAAAATATACGTATTACGGAAACAAAAGCCGGAATGATTAATTCAATAGGACTTGAAAATGTCGGCATTGATAAATTTTTAACGGATAAACTAACGGTATTAAAATCTAAAAATATAAATTTTATTGTTAATATAGCAGGAAGTACTATTGATGAATATATTGAACTTTCAAAAATATGTGAAACAAGAAAAATTAAAGCAATAGAACTAAATGTTTCATGTCCTAACGTAAAATCAGGATGTTTAGAATTCGGAACTGACGAAAATTCGTTATACGAGCTTGTTAATTCCGTACGGCAGGAATATAAAGGCTTTCTGATTGTTAAATTAACACCAAACGTAACATCTGTTGAAAAAATAGGACTTGCAGCTCAAAAAGCAGGAGCTGATGCAGTCAGTGCAATAAATACGCTAAAAGGAAGCTCGATAAAACTTAACCTGATAAACGGCAAATTTCAAAAAACAACCATTTCGGGCGGATATTCCGGATATGGTATTAAACCTGTTGCAATAGGTGCTGTTTTAAGACTTTCAAAAGTTTTAAACATTCCGATAATAGGTATTGGAGGAATTGAAACTTTGGAAGATATACTGGAATTTTTTGCGGCAGGAGCCAATGCCGTTCAAATAGGAACTGCAAACTTTACTCATCCCGATATAGCGGAAAAACTTGTTCTTGAACTTAAAGAGTATATTATAAAAAACGGATTTAAAGATATAAATGAATTAAAAAAGGAATTGAGGGCATAATGACAAACGAAGTACTGAATTTATTGGAAAAAGCAGAAGGTGTATTGCACGGTCATTTTTGTTTAACTTCGGGATTACATTCCGATATATATTTTCAATGTGCAAAATTATATCAATATCCCGATATAACGGAACAGCTCGGTAAAAAACTTGCGGAAAAACTCTCCGATATTGACTTTGATACAATAATAGCTCCTGCCATAGGTGCGGTAATAATAGGATATGAAACAGCAAAACAAGCAAAAAAACGCAATCTCTTTGTGGAAAGAAAAGACGGAGTTATGCAGCTTCGCAGAGGATACACTATTAAAAAAGGTGAAAGAGTTGTTATTATTGAGGATGTTATTACAACAGCAAGAACAATAAAAGAAACAATAGAAGCTATTAAAGAATTTGAGCCTGAAATTAAGGCAGTAGGCTGTATTGTTGACAGAACAAAAGGTCTTACAGACTATAACATAAAATCTTTAATGCAGATTGACCCCGTTACTTATGAGCCTGATAACTGTCCGTTATGCAAAAAAGGCATAGAGCTTGTTAAACCCGGAAGTCGTGAACAGAAAGTTACGGCATAATGGAACATTTAATTGATATTCAAAGCATTTCAAAACAGAATATTGAAGATATTATATATCTTGCAAAATCTTTCAAAGAAGGTAAACAGGAAAGCAGTGTAAAAAGCAAGACTCTTGCTCTTATGTTTTGTGAAAATTCAACCCGTACAAGATGCAGTTTTGAAATTGCAGGACAAAAGCTCGGCATGAATATTATAAACTTTGACGACGCTCATTCTTCGCTGTCTAAAGGAGAAAGTCTTAAAGATACAATTGAAAATCTTTATTTCATAGGTGTAAATGCTGTTGTAATCCGCCATTCGCTTTCAGGTATTATAAATAACGTATTAAGACTTGTGAATTATCCGATTAAATTTGTAAACGGAGGCGACGGAACTCACGCACATCCTTCTCAGGCCTTATTAGACTACTATACGATGCTTGAAAAAATGGGAACGGTTGAAAATAAAAAAATAACCATTGTAGGTGATGTTTCCCACAGCAGAGTCGCAAAATCAAATATTGCTTTACTTTCCAAATTTAATGCGGATATTCACCTTTGTGCCCCGACATATCTTCAATTTGAAAATTTTGAAGCATTTAATGTTAAATATCATAATGATATTAAAGAAGCAATTGAAGGGGCAAACGTTGTAATGGTGCTTAGAGTACAAAATGAAAGACATGAACAAGAAGGTTATCCTGAATCTTCGGAATACAAAAGGCTTTACGAAATTGATACCGATTTATTAAAAAAATATGCTGATAAGAATGTAATATTAATGCACCCCGGCCCTGCAAACAGAAATATTGAAGTATCAAGCGAGCTTTTAGATAACCGAGTAGGCAAAACAATACTGGAACAAGCTCAAAATGGAGTCTATGTAAGAATGGCAATATTAAATACACTTTTGAAAGGCGGTAATCATGCTTCTTAAAAATGCAACAGTAATAAATCCCGCCGAAAATTTTGAAGGGAAATCCGATATAAGAATAGAAAACGGAATTATAACGGAATTTTCACCAAATTTAAAATCAAATTCAAATGAAGAAACAATTGATTTAGAAGGTAAAATAATTACGGCAGGGCTTGTGGACATGCATTGCCACCTTCGTGAACCGGGGTTTACGGCAAAAGAAACAATAAAAACAGGTATATCTTCAGCAATTGAAGGAGGATATACCGCTATATGCCCGATGGCTAATACTAATCCAGCAGTTGATAATGTTACAACTCTTATTTATACAAAAAATCAAGCGGAACAAAAAATCGGATTTTATCCTATTTGTGCCGTTACTAAAGGATTATACGGAGATAAACTTGTTAATGTATCGGAATTAATCGATAACGGTGCAATTGCTTTTTCTGATGACGGTAAACCTATAGAAAATATGCATCTTTTACGTGAAGCAATCAAATATATTAATTCACACAATAAGGTAATTATTTCTCACTCGGAAGACTCATCGCTTGCATCGGGCGGTGTAATAAATGAAGGTAAAATAAGTACACGTTTAGGTTTAAAAGGAATTCCCTCTATTACGGAATCTTTAGCCATTGCAAGAGAACTTGAAATAGTAAAAAGTATTAACGGAAGATATCATTTTGCACACATTTCAGCCAAACGCTCCATAGAACTAATAAGACAGGCAAAAAAAGAAGGCTTAAATGTAACGGCAGAAACAGCACCTCATTATTTCAGCCTTACGGAAGATGATATGGTTGACTATGATGCAAAATATAAAGTAAATCCGCCATTAAGAACAAAAGAAGATTTGGAAGCAGTAATTGAAGGGCTTAAAGACGGTACGCTTGATGCAATAGCAACAGACCACGCACCTCATACGGTTGCTGAAAAACAGAAACCAATTCAAAATGCCCCTATGGGAATTTCGGGATTTGAAACGGCACTCGGTTTAACTCTTACAAACCTTGTTCATACAGGAAAATTATCGTTAATTGCGGCTTTAGGAAAATTGAATTATAATCCCGCAAAAATATTAGGAATTGAAAATCAAGGCATCATAAAAATAGGAGCTGAGGCAAATCTTACAATTATTGATTTAAATGAAGAATGGATAGTTAATGCTCAAAACTTTAAATCAAAATGCCGAATTTCACCTTTTGACGGATTTAAACTAAAAGGTAAAGTAAAAATGACAATAATAAACGGTAAAATTTATAAAATAGGAAAATAAAATATGCAAATAAGACCTGAAATTAAAGAAAAAATAGTTCTTGCACTCGACGTTGATACGGTTGAGCAGGCAAAAGAGCTTATAACGGAACTTAAAGACTATGTAGGAATATTTAAAGTAGGCTTACAAATGTATACCGGAAACGGCTACGAAATTTTCAACTTTATGAAAGAACAAAACATCAAATTTTTCTTCGATGTTAAACTGCACGATATACCGAATACCGTTGCAAAATCAGCTGAAAATATTATAAGACACGGTGCTTCCTTCTTTAATATACATACTACCGGCGGAAGCGAAATGATGAAAAAAGCACAGGAAGCCGCAAGAAATACAGCAAAGGAACTCGGCAGAGAAAACCCGACAATATTAGGAGTTACGGTACTTACAAGTATTAGCGAAGAAAGTTTGCAAAACGAACTTAAAGTTCCTTATAAACCCGATGAATATGCACTTCACCTTGCTTTAACCGCAAAAAATTCGGGATTAGACGGTGTTGTTGCAAGTGTTTGGGAAGCAAGAAAAATAAAACAGGTTTGCGGTAAAGATTTTAAAGTACTCTGCCCCGGAATAAGACCCGATTGGTCAAGCAAGGATGACCAGAAACGTCTTGCAACTCCTTCCGTTGCAATAAAAGAAGGTGCGGATTATCTTGTAATAGGCAGAGCTGTCATAAATGCAGGCGACAGATTAAAAGCAATAAAAATGATTTACGAAGAAATTGAAAATGCACTTTTAACTCAAAATAAATCCTATGCGGTTTCAAAAGGAAAATTAATTCTTGAAAACGGTATGATTTTTGAAGGAGAAAGTATAGGGGCAGACGGAACTTCTTACGGTGAAATTGTTTTCAATACGTCAATGGTTGGTTATCAGGAAATTTTAACTGACCCCTCTTATGCGGGTCAGACAATAGTTATGACCTATCCCGAAATAGGAAACTACGGAATTAACAGAGAAGATTTTGAAAGCGGAAAAATTCACGCAAAAGGTTTCATAGTAAAAAACATCTGTGAACACGAATCACACTATAAAAGCTGCATGCCTTTAGCAGAATATCTCAAACAAAACGGAATTGTTGCATTAAAAGGTATTGATACCCGATATTTAACTCAAATAATACGAAATAACGGAGCAATGAACTGTGCCGTTACAACCGGAGATATTACTCCTGAAATTAAAGAAAAAATGCGTGATTACAGAATAAGTAAAGATATAACTTTAGAAGTTACAACATATAAACCGACACATTTTGCAGGAACGGGAGTTAAACTTGCAATAATTGACATGGGTATCAAAAAAAGCATTTTTGAAAATTTTAAAGCGATGAATTGCGATATCACTTTATTCCCTGCCGATACAAAAGCCGAAGAAATACTTAACGGTGATTTTGAAGCCGTATTAATATCAAACGGCCCCGGTAATCCGGAAGATGCCGTTCAAACAATTGAAACAGCAAAAAAATTACTCGGTAAACTTCCTTTATTCGGAATTTGTTTAGGTCATCAAATCATTTCAATTGCTTTAGGCGGAAAAACATATAAACTTAAATACGGTCACAGAGGCGGCAATCATCCTGTTATGAACCTTAAAACAAATGAAATTTTTATAACCTCGCAAAATCACAGTTATGCACTTGAACCTTCTTCTTTACCGGAGGATGTTGAAATTACTTACGTAAATATCAACGACAATACGGTTGAAGGTATCTCCTGTCCAAAATACGGAATTAAAACAGTGCAGTTTCATCCCGAATTAACGGCAGGTCCTTACGATGCAAATAAAATTATTATAAATTGGATTGAAAATACAGCAAAGAAAACAGAAAGAGATATATTATGCCGTTAAATAAAAATATAAAAAAAGTTCTGGTAATAGGGTCAGGCCCAATCGTCATAGGTCAGGCAGCCGAATTTGACTATGCGGGTGTTCAGGCTTGCAGAGCATTAAAAGAAGAAAATATCGAAGTAGTTCTTGTAAATTCCAATCCCGCTACGATAATGACGGACGAAAATATTGCGGATAAAGTTTATATCGAACCTTTAACCCTTGAATCATTAACATATATAATAGATAAAGAAAGACCTAACGGTATTATTGCAACACTTGGCGGTCAAACGGGATTAAATCTTGCCGTAAGTCTTCATGAAAACGGTATCTTGGAAAAATATAACGTAGAACTTTTAGGAACAAAAATTGATTCCATAAAAAAAGCGGAAGACCGTGAAATGTTCAAAAACTTAATGATTGAAACAGGTGAACCTATTCCTGAAAGTGATATTGTATCAAGTTTTGAAGATGCAAAAAAATTCGCTCAAAAAATAGGTTTTCCGATTATTGTACGTCCTGCTTATACTTTAGGCGGTACAGGCGGTGGTATTGCAAATAACTACTCGGAATATGAAGATATTGTATACACCGGTCTTTCATTAAGTCCTATTTCGCAGGTACTTGTCGAAAAAAGTATTGCAGGATATAAAGAAATCGAATACGAAGTTATTAGAGATGCCAATAACACAAGTATTGCTATTTGCAATATGGAAAATATTGACCCTATAGGCATACATACAGGCGACAGCTTTGTTGTAGCACCTACACAAACTCTTACAAACAAAGAATGCCAAATGCTAAGAAGTGCGGCTCTTAAAATAATAAGAGCTTTGAAAATCGAAGGCGGCTGCAATGTCCAATTCGCACTTGATACCGTCAGCAATCAATACTATGTAATAGAAGTAAATCCGCGTGTCAGCCGTTCATCGGCACTCGCTTCAAAAGCAACGGGATATCCTATTGCAAAAATCACGACAAAAATCGCTATAGGATATAATTTACACGAAATTCCAAACTCCATTACAAAAAAAACCGCAGCAGCATTTGAACCTTCAATTGATTATGTAGTAACAAAAATACCTAAATGGCCGTTCGATAAATTTAAACACGGCGACAGAATTTTAGGAACAAAAATGAAAGCAACGGGCGAAGTCATGGCTATCGGAAGAACTTTTGAAAGCTCCTTCAAAAAAGCTATAACTTCAATTGAATCAAAATATACCGGACTTTTAAGAGGCAGACATACAGACAGCAGTGAAGAAGAAATTAAAGCACTTTTACATGTTCAGGATGACAGAAGAATTTTCAGAGTAGCTGAAGCTATAAACCGTGGTATAAGTGTAAGTGAAATAAATAAAATTACTAAAATAGATAAATGGTTTATTTCAAAGATTAAAGGACTTGTTGATTTTGAAAACAGACTCAAAAACGAAACCTTAACGGCAGATTTGTATTTAGAAGCAAAAGAAAAAGGATTCCTTGATGAGGAAATTGCAAAATATACAAAAAAATCAATTGATGAAATAGAACATTTGAAAAAAGAAAACTCAATTTCGGCTTCTTTTAAAATAGTAGATACCTGTGCGGCTGAATTTACGGCTTATACACCTTATTATTATTCAACTTATAACGAAATTGACGAAACAAATCCCGCAAATGACAAAAAGATTTTAATTTTAGGCTCAGGCCCGATTAGAATAGGTCAGGGTATTGAATTTGACTATTGCAGTGTACACGCTGCGTGGGAAGTAAGAAATAAAGGCTATAAATCATTAATAGTAAATTCAAACCCCGAAACACTTTCAACGGATTTTGACGTAGCGGATAAACTGTTTTTTGAACCTATGCACATTGAAAATATAATGAATATAATAGAAAAAGAAAATCCGGAAGGTGTTTTAGTGCAATTTGGCGGACAAACAGCTATAAACTTAGCTCCTAAACTTAATGAAAGAGGAGTTAAAATTCTCGGAACTTCATTGGATTCAATAAATAAAGCCGAAGACCGCAAACTTTTTGAACAGCTTTTAAGAGAATTAAAAATTCCACAACCTAAAGGTGCAGCAGTAAGAAGTTCATCAGAAGCACTTGAAGCCGCTAAAACAATCGGTTTCCCTCTGCTTGTAAGACCTTCCTATGTAATAGGCGGAAGGGGCATGCAGGTTGTTTATAATAAAGACGAACTTATTTCATACATTGAAGGAGCTTTAAAGTTTTCGGATGAACACCCTATATTAATTGACCAGTATATTGAAGGAACAGAACTTGAACTGGATGCAATTTCAGACGGAGAAAACGTTTTAATTCCCGCAATTACGGAACATATAGAAAGGGCAGGTATACATAGCGGTGATTCCATTGCACTTTATCCTACACGTACAATTCCCGATGAAGTTATAAAAAACCTTATCGATTATACCGAAAAAATCGCAAAAGCACTAAAAGTAAAAGGTTTAATGAATATTCAATTTGTAATGAAAGATAATATTGCATATATTATTGAAGTTAATCCCCGTGCATCAAGAACAGTACCGATTTTAAGCAAAGTTACGGGAATACCAATGGTTAAAATAGCTATAGATGCTATTTTAGGCAAATCAATAAAAGAACAAGGCTATAATACAGGACTTGCCCCCGTAACAAATCTTGTATGTGCAAAAATACCAATCTTTTCCTTCCAAAAATTAAACAGAATAGACCCTGCTTTAGCTCCCGAAATGAAATCAACGGGAGAAGTTTTGGGAATTGATACAAGCTATGAAAAAGCCCTTGTAAAAGGATTTTTAGCCGCAGGCTATAAACTTTCTACAAAAAGAGGAAACGTTCTTTTTTCCATAAACGACCACTATAAAAAAGAATCGGTTCCAATTGCCCAAACCCTCGTTGATTTGGGATTTAATCTCGTAGCCACAACAGGAACTCATAAATATTTAAAACTGCATAACATTGAATCTAAAGAAATTGAAAAATTTGATATTCAAAAAATGCAGAGAAATATGAAAAATAAAGAACTTTGCTTTATTATTAATACACCTACTACAAATAATAATTCAGCAAGATACGGAAGCGAAGACAGAGGATTTTTAATAAGAACAATAGCCGAAATGTATTCAACACCGTGTTTTACTGTGCTTGATACAGCAAAAGCATATTTGGAAGCACTTCAATATTATATGAAAAATCCCAAATTGACTTACGATAGTATTGATAAATATAGAAACTCAGAACTTATATTAAAATAAAATATAAAACCGTGCAAAAAAGTCTGTAGGGCATACTTTAGTCTGCCAAAATAAATCGGTTTACTAAAATTTTCATCGTCATTGCGAGACACAACCTCATTTTGTGTGTCGTGGCAATCCAGCTGATTATTTGATTTTATTTTCCAATTTTCATGCA
>CAJONH010000192.1 GCA_905235825.1 Candidatus Gastranaerophilales bacterium | reverse complement strand
TTATAATGAAGTATTATTAATTTCCGAAATTTTAGGTTATGAAATCGATTTTAAAAATATTCAAAATTCTTTAGTTTAATTTATAGTTGTCTTTCGAGGGAGAGGGAGCCGTACGCTCCAAGAGAATGAAACTGCAATAGCAGTTGAAATTCGATTGGTATAACATAAAAAAATAGCTGAGGATGGATTCGAACCGTCGACCTTACGGGTATGAGCCGTACGCTCTCACCAACTGAGCTACTCAGCCATTTTCTTATTTAATTATCTTACAATAATAAAAAAATTACAATACCTTTTAATGTTTATTTTTCTATTAGCGATTCTCCAGTCATTTCTTTTGGTTTTTCTATATTTAAAATATCTAAAACAGTAGGTGCTATATCGCACAATGCTCCTGTATTTTTTAATTTAATATTTCCCGCATTAATTACAAATAAAGGAACAGGATTTGTTGTATGAGCAGTATACGGTGAATGTGTGACTTTATCCTCCATATATTCCGCATTACCGTGATCAGCTGTCAATACAACGGCAACATCTTTTTGTTTTGCTTTATCAACAATTTTCCCAACACAGGTATCAACTGTTTCACATGCTTTAACGGCAGCTTCCATTACACCTGTATGACCGACCATATCGGGATTTGCAAAATTTACAAGTATAAACCCGTATTCTTCGTTATCCAGTGCTTTTAATACTTCATCACAAACGGCAAAAGCACTCATTTCCGGCTGAAGGTCATAAGTTGCCACTTTCGGTGAATTAATTAAAACTCTCGTTTCCAACTTATTAGGTTCATCTATACCGCCATTGAAAAAGAAGGTAACATGAGCATATTTTTCTGTTTCAGCCGTTCTGAATTGGTGTATACCTTTCTTGTCCAGCCATTCGCCGAGTATATTTGTTAATGGCTGCGGTTCAAAAGCAACGGGAAATGGGAATGTAATGTCATACTGTTTGAATGTTACATAATATAGATTTTTTCTTACTGCTTTTCTTTTAAATCCGTCAAAATTTTCAAAATTAATTGCTTTTGAAATTTCTCTTGCTCTATCGGGTCTGAAATTAAAGAAAATAATTGCATCATTATCTTCAATTCTTGAATTTGGAACATTTATTACGGTTGGTTCAACAAATTCGTCAGTAATATCTTTTTTATAAGATTCTTTTACTGCTTCAATTGCACTGTCTGCTTTATTTCCTTCACCAAGAACAAGCATGTTATAGGCTTTTTCAACTCTATCCCATCTGTTATCTCTATCCATCGCATAATATCTTCCGGAAACAGAGGCAACAGGCGGCAGACCTGCTTCTTTTAATTTTTTTTCAACAATTTCTAAGAACTCAACAGCACTTTTGGGCGGAGTATCTCTGCCGTCTAAAAAGGCATGCAAATATACTTTTGTTAGTTTTTGACGTTTCGCAAATTCAATTAATGCTAAAATATGGTCTAAAGAACTGTGAACACCGCCTGTTGAAACGAGTCCGAATAAATGCAGCGCCGAATTATTTTTTCTAACATGTTCAACTGCTTCCAAAAATTTTTCGTTTGTATAAAAATCACCGTCTTTAATTGACTTATTAATTCTTGTTAAATCCTGATAAACAATTCTTCCTGCCCCAATATTCAAATGACCTACTTCGGAATTTCCCATTTGACCTTCGGGTAAACCTACATGTTCGCCGTCTGCATATATTTGTATATTTTTTTCTTCTTTGTAATATTTATCAATATTTGGTGTTTTCGCTGCTTTTGTTGCATCTTTAGGGCTATCCACCGCAATTCCCCAGCCATCCATAATACAAAGCAAGACTCTCTTTTTCATAATTTTATCCTTTTTTACACTACCTTTTAATAAATATTATACGGCATAAAAAAATCTGTTCAAAAAAATAAAAGAGATTGACAGCAGTCAATCTCTTTTCCAAAAAAAGATATTATATGTTTTTAACATATATCAAGTTTTCCGCCAACACCAAATCCTTTTGATGCTTTAGAAATATCTGCATTTGCAACAACATCAGCAAAACCATCAAGTGCAGGAATATTATTTGCAACAGACCCCGCAGTACCATACGGATTTGATGCAACTGTGCCTGCTGAATTTGCCCCCGGACTTGCACATGCTACTGTTCCAGTGCTTGGAGCACCGCCGCCTACTGAATCAACTGCCATGTTAATATCTCCTAATATCTTGTTTGTAATATCTACATTTATATAAAAACATTTGAGTATATAAAATTTCTTTACTTTTTCTATTTTGTTACAATTTTTTATATTTTATTTTATTTTTAGTTGTGGTTTAATTTACTTAGGTATAAATATCAACACTTTGGAGCAGGTATGAAATCATTTAATATAGGCATAATCGGATTGGGAACTGTTGGAACCGGTGTTTATAAGGTTTTGCAGTCCTTTCCGAATATTAAAATTAAAAAAATTGCAGTTAAAAATGTTAACAAAAAAAGAAATATTGAAAATTTTGATGATTCGTTGTTAACGGATAATCCTTATGATATTGTTAATAATCCCGATATAGATATAGTTGTTGAGGTTGCAGGCGGTGTTGATCCTGCCTTTGATATATTAAAAACAGCTCTTAACAATAAAAAACATATTGTTACCGCAAATAAAGAGCTTCTTGCTAAAAGAGGAAGCGAACTGTTTCAAATTGCAAAACAAAATAATGTAATTATACTATATGAAGCTGCAGTTGCAGGCGGTATTCCCATTATAATGCCGATTAAAACTATTTTATGTGCAAATAAAATAAATAAAATTGCAGGTATTTTAAATGGTACAACAAATTATATATTAACCAAAATGGCAGAAAAAGAACTTTCTTATGAAACTGCCCTAAAACAGGCTCAGGAATTAGGTTACGCAGAAACAGACCCGACTGGCGATGTTGAAGGTTTTGATGCCGCTTATAAACTTTCTATTCTTTCAACCATATCTTTTAATAAAAAAGTTGATATTAATAAAATATACAGAGAAGGTATAACCAAAATTAAAGCTAATGATATAAAAAGTGCAAAAGAGCTTGGATACACAATTAAATTAATTGCATTAGGGCAAAGACTTGATGACGGAAAAATAGATGTAAGAGTACATCCGATGCTTGTGGCAAAAAAACATTTACTTGCTAAAGTTAAAAATGCAACAAATTCTATAATGTTATCAGGTTATCCCGTCGGGGATTTGGTATTTACGGGTGCGGGTGCGGGTGCTGAACCCACTGCAAGCAGTGTAGTCGGTGATTTACTCGTTTTGACGGCAGACCTTGAAACAACCGATTTCCCTATTCCTCAGGCAGTCTGCAATCATACCGAAAATGCTGACCAAATTGATATAGGGGATACTTATAACGAATATTACGTGGCAATTACCGCAAGCAACCACCCCGGTGCAATCGGTTTTACCGGTACCATATTCGGTAAAAATAATATTAACATTTCAACTATTATGCAAAAGGGTATTAATGAGGATAATACAGCGGAAATTGTTGTTATTACCGAACGTGCAAAAGAATCGGATGTTCAAAATGCACTTAAAGAATTATTAAAATCAGATAGTATAAAAAATATAGACAACCTTTTAAGGGTTATGAATTAGGAGGATTTTATGGAAAAAAATCATTATTGCGGTTTGATTAATAAATATAGAGAATATTTACCGGTTACGGATAAAACACCTGTTATTACCCTGAATGAAGGTAATACACCCTTGATTAAAGCTGATAATTTGGCAAAAAAAATCGGATTAAAAGGTGATTTATATTTAAAATACGAAGGTGCTAACCCTACGGGAAGTTTTAAAGACAGAGGCATGACAATGGCTGTTACAAAAGCTGTTGAAGACGGTTCGAAGGCAATTATTTGTGCTTCAACGGGTAATACAAGTGCAGCGGCGGCAGCTTACGGAGCTAAAGCAGGTGTAAGAGTTTTTGTTTTAATTCCTGACGGTTATATAGCTCTTGGAAAATTATCTCAAGCAATGATGTACGGAGCAGAAATTATTGCGATTGAAGGTAATTTTGATGAAGCTCTTGAAATGGTTATCGAAATTTCAAAAAATTCGCCCATTACTCTTGTAAATTCCGTAAATCCGTACAGAATAGAAGGTCAAAAAACAGGTGCATTTGAAATAATTGAAGCACTCGGTGATGCTCCCGATTATCATTTTATACCCGTTGGCAATGCAGGTAATATCACAGCATACTTTAAAGGGTATGAAGAATTTTTTGCATTAAAAAAATCTTCACATTTACCTAAAATGATGGGCTATGAAGCAGAAGGTGCCGCTGCAATAGTAAAAGGAGAAAGAATTTTACATCCTGAAACTATTGCAACTGCTATAAGAATAGGTAATCCTGCAAGCTGGAAACAGGCTGAAAGAGCAAGAGATTTATCTAATGGCAGAATTGACAGTGTTACTGATGAAGAAATTATTGAAGCATATAAATTAATGGCTTCAACGGAAGGTATTTTAGCTGAACCCGGCAGTGCGGCTTCTGTTGCAGGTATTATAAAAGCAAATAAAATGGGCTTAGTAAAAGAAAATTCAACATCTGTTTGTATTTTAACGGGCAACGGTTTAAAAGACCCTGATAGTGCAATTAAATATTCTTCTGCAGAAGTGAAAAAGACTAAAGCAGATTTAAAAGAAATTCTAAAAGTAATTAATTTATAAATCAGTTTTCTATACAAATAAAAAGGCTTATTTAAAAATCAATAAGCCTTTTCTTTGTTTTTAACAATTATATAAATCTATTTTATTGCTTTTTCTATTTTAGAAATCATTTCTTGTCCGCCAAAGAAATAATCATTTTTAATATCATCTAACATAGATTTTCCTTTAAATATTTCACTATAGTGAGAATTAATTTTTTTAATTGCTTCATCATTTAATGTTTCAAATAATTTTTCAAGAAATGATTCTGCTGTGCCTAATCCGTCTACGGCATAATAAATTTCTTTTGCGGCAAGTTTTATTGCATCTTCATCACCTGCACTTGCTGCTTTTGCAAGTCTTTCTCCTATTTTTGCAGTTAATTCATTTTGGTTTCCAAGTGCAGTAATACTGCTGTTTATTGAATTAATAAGACTTATTTTCTTTTTATCGGTACCGTATTTTTCTTCGTATTTTTTTAATATTTGAACAAAATCCGCATCCGATAACGAGTCATCATTGATAATTGATTTAAGTTCATTAATATCAACGCAAAAACTGCCATTCATAGCTTTATTTATACGTTCAACATTATTTTCTATTGCCTGCTGTTTTTTATAAGTCGGAGTTGCCTGCAGCTTCTTAATTATTTCTTCGCTGTCTTTGCAATCATTTTTTATGTCATTAATAAGATCTCTGCCGTTTGTAAATTTCCCGTAACGTTGATATATTGCATCAATAACTTCATCATTTGCATTATTAAATATTGCATCGTATAACGCTTTAGAGTCAGCCCTTTTATATGATGTTGAACTACTAAGTTCATTACAAATTGTCCAAATTGCATTTTTATTACCGTTTACTGCCGCTTTTGCAAGTTTTTCACCGATTTTAGCATTCAATTTATCAGAAAGCTCTTTAGGCAGACTTTTTTCGATTAAGCAGGCAAGAGAATCATCATTAGCCATCTGATTTGAGCTATTAGGCCCGAATTTTTGCTCATAAGCATATATTAGTGCGACAAAATCTTCATCAGAAAGTTTATCATCAAGAAGAATGGATTTTATTTCTTCTTCATTATATCCCAATAAGCAGTCACGAAGTTTATCAACTTTTTTCTCTATTTCAGCGTTACCGGATGTTGAACTTGTTGGTTCCGTTGATTCTGTTTTATCTGTTGAACTTGTTGAGCTTGTCGAGCTTGTCGAACCTGTCGAGCTTGTTGAACTTGTCGAACCTGTCGAACTTGTCGAGCTTGTCGAGCTTGTCGAACCTGTCGAGCTTGTCGAGCTTGTCGAACTTGTTGAACTTGTCGAGCTTGTTGAACTTGTTGAGCTTGTCGAGCTTGTTGAACCTGTCGAACCTGTCGAACCTGTCGAGCTTGTCGAACCTGTTGAGCTTGTCGAACCTGTCGAGCTTGTTGAACCTGTTGAATTTGTCGAGCTTGTTGAACTTGTCGAACCTGTCGAGCTTGTTGAACCTGTTGAACTTGTCGAGCTTGTTGAACCTGTCGAGCTTGTTGAACCTGTCGATTGATTAATATCTTTTAAAACAAAAACCTCGCTTGAAGCATTTTTACCATCCATTGTCGTATGAATCATTTTAATTTGATTATTATGTTTTACAACTCTGTAAAAATGTTTACCGTCTTTTGACCTGAAACAAACAACACCGTCTTCTGCTTTAGATGCTTCAAAATTATTATCAATATCAATTCCCGCATCTTGTAATATTTGTTTTTGTTCAGCTTCGGAAAGTGTTACTGCCTTTCTTGATAAAATTGATTCATCAAAAATATCCTCTGCACGTTTTGTACCATCAGTAACATAATTATCTTTACCAATTAAAGTTTGCTCATATTTCCCTTTAATTTTTGTATAACCAAAATCTGAACTATTATTTTTTGCTTCGGAAGTATCGGCAGGTGAGTTGTTTTTTGCTTTTTGTTTTAATTTTTCAATTACAAGAGCTTCCACTTCCATATAATCATCATAAGATAAAATTGACGAATAATCTTTTAAGTCTACTTCACCATTTGCAATTTTTTCGGCTATGGCATCAAGTGCTTTCTTGTCTTTTGCCTCTTTTGCATCTTTTTTATCTTGAGTATCTTTTATAGAGTCACCAAGCAATTTATCGATTAATTCAAACTCTTGTTCATCAATTTTCTTATCCCCGTTAGTGTCTAATCGTTCAAATAGTTTCTTTTTCAAATTTTCATCAAAACTAAAAACAGAAGAACCGTCAGTATAATCTTCTTTGTTTTGTGCATTCAATGAATTAGCATTTACGCTGCGGTTTGATGCTTGAACCAAATCAATTTTTTCCATATATCCCCTTCTCCTTCATATAATAGAGTAAACCTCTATATCTCATTTATTCTGCATAGTACAGAATAAAATTCCGAATTACATATATATCATTTCTTATATAAAGTATTTTTATTTTTAAATTTTGCTACATTTGTAATAGAATTTATTTTTTGTAACAAAAATTAAAAAACGTAACTACTCAGCAGTATTATTTTGAAAAATCAAAATAAATACAAAACGCAGACCTATTCCTCACTTCTTAAAATTTTAAATTCAACAGAAAAGCCCGTAACTCGTACCCTGCGGGTACTCTAACAGACGGGCTTT
>CAJONH010000191.1 GCA_905235825.1 Candidatus Gastranaerophilales bacterium | reverse complement strand
TTACCGTTTTGCAGTTAAAATCCATAGTGCCGCTTACAAAATAACCAAGCGAAACAGCCCTGAAAAGGATTTTCTTTTTTGTAGCATTCTATACAACAAACTATATCAAACAGTGAAAATTAGATATAAATACCGAATTTTTATTATATAATAGTAATATGTTAGAAAAACTTAAGTCAATATTTATTAAAACAAAAGTTCCAACAAAATATGTGAGTTGTGAATACGTTCAGCACGGTTTCAATGTAGATTATGAAGATATAAAAATGTGCTGTTTTAATTGTCATGAAGGCGGCGGAAGGCAGGTTCTCATAGATAATTACAAGGGGGAATTAATCGATTGGAATAAGTTTTTTAAAGAAAAACGCAAAATGCGTGAACTCAATAAAAAAGGAATTATACTTGAACGCTGTAAAGGGTGCATTTTTTTAAAAGAGCGTGAATGGGATGATGAAGATTATATAAATTACATGGTTTTTAACCATTGGACACAATGTAATTGTAAATGTAAGTATTGCTTCACTAATGAGCAATCAGACTATTTCAATCAGCGTAAAAATTATAATATGTATCCTGTAATAAAAAAACTTGCCGATATGGGAAAAATAAGAGGCGGCGGTGAAATCGGTTTTGGCGGCGGAGAACCTGCCTTATTACCTGAATTTGAACCTATGGTAAACATGCTCCTTGATTGCGGCTGTGATAATATTCGAGTTCATTCCTCGGGTGTTAAATACTCAAATGCCATTGAAAGAGGGCTTAGAGAAGGGAAATTAACTCTTGTTGTATCCGTTGATTCGGGAACTCCCGAAACATACATAAACATTAAACGGGTAAATCATTTCAACAAAGTTTGGGAAAATCTCGAAAAATACGCTTCAATGCAAGGCGAAAATAAATATAAAGCAAAAACTAAATATATTATTTATCCCGGATATAACGATAATAAAGAAGAAATAGATAACTTTTTTACTCATACTGTAAATGCCGGAATAAAAAGTGTTGTTCTTGATGTTGAAGGCGGTTGGTACGAACATAATAAATTTAATGTACCTGATTATATCTATGATTTATTGGACTATGCAACGAAAAAAACAGAGGAAACAGGCATGAAATTTGTCGAATACTACGACAGAGCAAGCCACATGCGTACCCATAAAGAAGAATATCGAAAATTAAGAGAAAATGAAAACAGCAATTAATGTATACATAAGATATCTTAAAGAACTTCTTATTTTGGCTTTTCCAATGTTTATAGGCAGTCTTGGACATACTTTGATAGGTGCAACCGATGTTTTAATTATTGCAAAATATAATATTAAATCACTTGCTGCCGTAAGTATAGCTAATTCAATATTTTTCACAATTATGATATTAGGACTGGGAATTTTAACCGCAGTTTCAATTATACTTTCCAATTTACGGGGAGCAAAACAAAAAACAAAAAAATATTTGTTATCCACACTTATTTTATCAATTATTTTAGCATTAATATTTTCACTGCTAAGTTATTTATCCGCCTTCATAATACCGCATTTAAAACTTGAAGCTGAACTGGTTCCATATATTCAAGAATATATTTATATTGTTTCAGTTTCAATGTTCGGTATATTTATATTTGAAGGAATAAAACAGTTTTTACAATCTTATGAGATAGTGAAATTACCGAATTATTTGCAATTGTCATCCGTATTACTAAATTTAATTGCAGATATTGTTTTTGTTTTCGGTTTCGGTATAATTCCATCAATGGGGTCAAAAGGAGCGGCAATAGCAACACTGACAGTCAGAATGCTTATGGCTTTAATATTGTATATATACGTTTTTAGGTTTATCAAATTTAAATCACCTGTTGATTTTTCTTATATGAAAACAATAGTAAAGACAGGAACCCCTATAGGTATAGCCTTGTTATTTGAATTTTCCGCATTTAATATAATAACTGTATTAGCAGGTATAGAATCCAGTATTTATGCGGCTGTACACAGTATACTTATAACGATAGCATCTGCAACATTTATGATTCCTTTTGCAATATCAACGGCACTATCGGTAAAAGTAGCATACTGGTTTGGAGCTAAGAAACCGGAAGAAGTAAAAATATACTCATATACGGCTTTATATACAGTATTGGGATTTATGTCTTTAATCAGTTTAATTTTGGCTGTTTTTCCGAAAGAAATTATATCCTTTTTTACATCTGATAATAAAGTAATGACTGTTGCATTGCCTTTAATTTCAATTGTTGCGGCATATCAGATTTTTGACGGTTTTCAGTGCGTAACGGGAGGAATTTTAAAAGGATTTAAACTTACTAAAACCGTTACGTTAACTGTTTTAACAGGATATTGGATTATTGGAGCATCCGTTGCATATATTTTGGTATCAAAATACGCAATGTCACTTCGGGGATATTGGTTTGCACTTGCAATTTCACTCTTTTCAATGGGATTTATTCAAGCTGTAATTGCAAAGAAGTATTATAAAAAAATCTTAACGGGGAATATTTAAAATAGTTTAAAATGAATGTAAATAATAAAATTAAATATACTTATTTTATTTACATTGTATAATTATTGTCATATTATGATTATCAAAAAGGATAAGTTGTATTGGAGAGAAAAAACATAGATAAATTTGCACAGCAAAGGGCACCAATATACGAAGCATTAGAAAGATTTCGAAGAATGCGTATAGTACCCTTTGATGTTCCGGGGCATAAACACGGAAGGGGAAATCCCGAACTTGTTGAACTTTTAGGTGCAAAATGTGTAGGCATTGATGTCAACTCAATGAAACCTTTAGATAATTTATGTCATCCCGTGTCGGTTATAAGAGAAGCAGAGGAGCTTGCTGCAGAAGCATTTGGAGCTTCGCACGCATTTTTAATGGTCGGCGGAACAACCTCAGCTGTTCAAAGTATGATTTTATCCTGCTGTAAAAAAGGCGATAAGATTATTATGCCCCGTAACGTACATAAAAGTGTAATAAATTCTCTTGTATTATGCGGTGCAAAACCGGTGTATGTTAATCCCGATGTTGATCAGCATTTGGGAATTTCACTGGGAATGAAAGTAGAACAGGTTGAAAAGGCAATTGAAGACAACCCCGATGCTGTTGCAGTATTTGTTAATAACCCCACTTATTACGGAATTTGCTCGGACTTAAAAACAATTGTTAAACACGCTCACGAAAAAGGAATGAAAGTTTTAGCTGATGAAGCTCACGGTACTCATTTCTATTTTGGAGAAAATCTACCCGTTTCGGCAATGGAAGCCGGTGCGGATATGGCATCCGTCAGTATGCATAAATCGGGCGGAAGTTTGACTCAAAGCTCATTCCTTCTGATAAATAAAGGTATAAATGCAGGTCACGTAAGACAAATTATTAACCTCACCCAAACTACCAGCGGTTCATATTTATTACTTTCAAGTTTGGATATTTCAAGAAGAAATCTCGTCATGCGAGGAAAAAATTCCTTCGCAAAATTAGTCGAGCTTGCAGATTATGCAAGAGCTGAAATTAATAAAATAGAAGGTTATTATGCTTTCTCTAAAGAAATAATTAACGGAAGCAGTATTTTTGATTTTGATACAACAAAATTATCAGTTCATACTTTAGATATCGGACTTGCAGGAATTGAAGTTTACGACATTCTGCGTGATGAATATGATATTCAAATAGAATTCGGGGATTTGGGCAACATGCTTGCCTATCTTTCAATAGGTGACAGAAGGCAGGAAGTTGAAAGACTCGTAAGTGCATTATCCGATATTAAAAGACGTTATAAAAAAGATAAAACAGGCATGCTCTCACAGGAATATATTCCGCCTAAAGTGGTTATGACACCGCAGGATTCTTTCTATGCACAAAAAGAATCTTTGCCTCTAAAAAATGCAAAAGGCAGAATATGCAGTGAGTTTGTTATGTGCTATCCTCCCGGTATTCCGATTTTAGCTCCGGGAGAAGAAATTACGGATGAAATAATACAATATATTTTATATGCAAAAGAAAAAGGATGTTCATTAACAGGCCCCGAAGACGAAAAAATTGAACGGCTGAATGTTTTAAAGTCAGATAATATAAATTTTACTGATAACAGTAAACAAGAAAGGAATAAGGATGGAAATATGGTATTCCGATAATCATACCGATAATGTTAATTTTTCCATTAGAATTAACAGACAGCTTTTTAGTGCAAAAAGTGAATTTCAAAGAATAGATATACTGGAATCCGTTGATTATGGTAAAATTTTAGTTTCTGACGGAGATTTGGTATTTACCGAAAAAGATGAATTTATTTATCATGAAATGATAACACACGTACCGATGGCAGTTCATCCTAATGTACGTAAAGTACTAGTAATAGGCGGAGGCGACGGCGGAGTCGTCAGAGAATTAGTCAAATATAACGATATAGAAAAAATTGATGTTGTTGAGCCTGATAAAGTTTTGGTTGAAGTTTGCAGCGAGTATTTTCCCGAAATAGCAGGAAGTTTACAGGATAAAAGAGTAAGTGTTTTTTATGAAGACGGATTAAGATTTATTCGTTCAAAAACAGATGAGTACGATTTAATCATAATAGATTCCCCCAATCCGTTCGGACCTGGAGAAGGATTATTTACGAAAGAATTCTACGGTAACTGCTATAATGCACTCCACGACGACGGTATTATGATTAACCAGAACGAATGCCCTTTTTATGCTGAAGAAGCATATCAATGTCAAAGAATGCATAATAAAATAGTGAAAACATTTCCGATTTGTAAAGTTTATCAGGCATTTATTCCTTCATATCCTTCGGGACACTGGCTTTTTGGATTTGCCTCAAAACAATATCATCCTATAAAAGATTTAAACAAAGTTGAATGGTATATGAAAGGAATAGGAACAAAATATTACCAGCCTAAAATACATGCCGGAGTATTTGCACTTCCCGTTTATGTTGAGGAGTTATTGAAAAATGTTGAATAAAAATATTCTTAATTATATGGCATGTGATAGCGAGTATGAATCATCAAAAATAGTAATGTATGGTGTACCGTTTGATTCCACAACCTCCTTCCGCCCCGGTACAAGATTTGCCCCGAATGTAATAAGAAACGAATCATACGGACTTGAAACCTACAGCCCTTATCAGGATAAAGATTTAACCGATTGTGCCGTTTTTGACAGCGGAGATATTGAATTAGCAATAGGTGATACCGAAAAAGTTCTTTCAGCTATCGAGGAAAGAGCCTCTGTAATATTTAACGACGGTAAAATTCCTTTCATGATAGGCGGAGAACACCTTGTAACTCTCGGTGCAATACGTGCTGCAATAAATAAATATCCTGATTTATATATAGTACATTTTGATGCACATACCGATTTAAGAGAAGATTATTTAGGTGTAAAACTCTCACATGCTGCCGTAATAAAAAGATGCTGGGATTTAATTGGTGACAGTAGAATATTTCAATTCGGAATACGTTCGGGAGAAAAATACGAATTTGAATGGGCAAAACAACATACATTTTTAAATAAATTTAATTTTAACGGGCTAGATGATGTAATTGATAAATTAAAAAATAAACACGTATATTTTACTCTCGATTTAGATGTTTTAGACCCTTCGGTATTTTCAGGCACAGGAACCCCCGAACCCGGCGGAGTTTCTTTTATAGAATTAATGAATGCCGCAATTAAAGTTTGTTCAAAACTGAATATAATAGGGTGCGACGTTAACGAACTAAGTCCTTCTTATGATGCATCAGGAGCCTCAACTGCCGTTGCATGTAAAATAATAAGAGAAATGCTTCTTGCTATATAAAACTGAAAAAATTTTATTTTTTCGGTTTTATATGTTATTGACGATTATTTCAGCTGTTTTTTGTGCTGCAGCCGAAGTATGCAGTTTTTGTTTTACATCCTCTAAATTCTTTATCATATTATTACGGTACTCACCGTCATTCAGAATTTTATTTATATTTTCAGCTATTATTCGTGGAGTAGCCCGCAATTGAAGAAGTTCCGGAACTATATCTTTATTCATTATTATATTAGGCAGACAAACTCTTTTAATAGAACGTACGGTTAAATAAACAAAATATAAAAACCATGGTCCTCTGTAACTTATAATCATTGGAGTTTGATATAATGCCGCTTCAAGGGCAACTGTTCCCGATGCCAAAATTAAAGCATCTGACGCTGCTAATAAATCATAATTTTTGTTTTTTAATACTTTTATATTTAAATCCGAATATTTTTCCAAAATAGGATTTATAAGTTCATCTTTAATGTTAGGAGCTTGAGCAAGTGCAAATTGAACATCAGGATTTGACACTTTCAGCATTCTCGCAGCACGTAAAAACAATGACAGCAGGTTTTTTATCTCAAATTTTCTTGAACCCGGAAAAATAGACACAAGCCTTTTACTTCTGTCAAACCCGTTTTCTTCAAAAACATTGCTTTTGCTTGCTTTTTCGGGAATTTCCGCTAACAGTGGATGTCCTACAAACTCAACATCAACACCAATATCCTGATACATTTCTTTTTCAAACGGAAATATTGTTAAAACCTTCTTTATATTTTGTTTAATGGTATTTAACCGCCATTTTCTTGATGCCCAAACCTGAGGCGGAATATAATAATAAATTTTTATTCCGTATTTTGAAAGCACTTTGGAAAGATTTAAATTAAAACCGCCATAATCAATCATTAATACCATATCAGGTTTAAATTCATTTTTTAAATATTGAGCAATTTGCTCGCCAAGCTGAATATGCGTCATTATAATCTTAAGGTTAAACCCCATAGCCGACATTTTAGAATGGTCACAGTAAAGCTTCACCCCTTCTTTTTGGAGATTTTCACCGCCGACTGCCTCTATTTCTATTTCAGGATTAAGTTTTTTTATTTCCCTGACAACATCGGCACCATGCCTGTCACCCGAATATTCGCCCGTTATTATAAATAATTTTTTCATACCGCCATTACTATTATATTATTTTTATCCGCATATTCTATTGTTTTAGCCTTATCAACAAGAATTGTTTCATTTGCTTCAACCGCAATCAGATTTGCTTTATATTTTTTCATTGTTTTAAGAGTATTTAACCCGAAAGCAGGAATATCAAAACGTTTATCCTGCATTGGTTTTGCGACTTTCACAATGATTGAATCTTTTTTCCCGAGCTTGCAGCCTCTTTTAATACATTTATCGGTACCCTCAATAGCTTCAATAGCCATAATCATTCTGTCTTTTATGACTACGGATTGACCTATATCAAGCTCGCCCATTTCTTTAGCTATTTTATATCCGTACTCGACATCTGCCAATTGAGCCTCTGTAGGCTGAATTTTACCAAGAACACCTCTGGATACCATTAAATTTTTAATAAAAATTGTCTGATCTAAAACCGTAATACCTATTTTATCCAGTTCATTAACAAGAAAAAGCATAATAGCATCATCATTAAGCCGTTTTGCCTGTTTAAGAAATTCAATGGCCATTGAATCAAATCTGGGACGTTTAACAACAAGACTCTTAGATACTTTACCGATAAATGTAAGCTGTTTTATTTGCTCGGTTTCAAGAACATTCTTTATTTTAAGCAATTCCCCGGGTGCAAAATCATAAACTTTTGAACAATACTTTTTAAGTTCATTTCTGTTATCGGAAGAAAGTGAAATTGCAACAACTTCAAATCCGTTTTCTTTTGCATTTTTAGCAAGCATAACGGGTAATTGTCCGTTACCTGCAATAAGTCCCTGCTTATTATCCAATTCTATTGCCATAAGCTATTTTACAACCTCTTGAGCCTCGTTTTGTTTTTTGAATTCAAGAAGGCATCTTGAGAGCTGATCGGGGCAGCTTGTAGGTTTTGCACCGCACTTAATTCCTTGTAATCTGGAAATAACATCATTTATATCCATGCCTGCAACAAGATGTCTTATACCTTCAAGATTACCTCTGCATCCGCCTATAAATTCAACATCTTTAATTGTATTATCATCCAATACAACATTCATCAATGCACAGCATGTACCTTCAGTTTTATATTGTATAGTTTTAAGACTCATATCTTCTTTCCTTTATAATTCCTGCCTATTAATCTTTTATACAAGATTTTGTTTTACAAGCTCTTTTCTTATTTTATTCAAACCCGATTGAATTATTCTTGAAATTCTTGAAGGAGAAAGGTTAAATTCTTCCGAAATTTCTCTCAATTTCTTATCATTAAAGAACTTGCACTCAATTAATTCTCTCTCTCTCGGCGGAAGTGTTTTAATTGCTTCTTTAATACTTTCACTTAATTCAGAAAAGAGTACTTTTTCTTCGGGATTTCGCTTTAAATCTCTGATTTGAGTAGGATTATCTCCTTCCGCCATTTCATCAACGGATAAAATTGTCTTATAAACGGCCTCTCTGATATTGGACTGATTTTCTTCATCCAGAGAAATGGTTTCCTGCTGTTGATTTTTTAGCACATACCACTTATATCGACGGCGGACTTCATTTCTTATTGCCCATTTTACGGCTGTAGAAAGATAAGATTTATTATACTTATCGGGTTCTGCATTTGAACATAACTTATGTATGACCTGTGTACCTATATTAACAAGCTCTGAGTAGTCGATTAAATGTTTTGCCGACAATTTTTTATACTCAACCTTAGCAAGAGTATCAATTAACTCTTGATAATCCTTTATATTAAATCTGTTTGCCTTTTTATCTTCTGCACTCATATCCTGAAAATTGTCTGAAGCAACGCTCCAATATTTTTACTGTTTCCCCACATACTATATTTTACATTAAATATGAAAAATAAATTAGTAAATTTTTTTATATTAAGTTTTATTAAGACTTAAAAAGCCTGTAAAAACGCATTATCATAGCATTTTAGAAATTTAAAGAAATTTAAAACGCTGAAAACTAGCAATTTTTTTTAATCAGCAAACTTTTAAAAGGTGTGCATTAATAAAGGTCTAATGCAAATAAAGGTAGTTCTTATAGTAAGGAGTGAATGATGATACAAGCACCACAATTACAGTATGTTCCGCAGCATCCTGTACAAACGGGATATCAACAAACCGGTGCATATACCCCCATACAATCACAAAATACGCTGCCGGGTGCAATATATAATTATCCTATGGCAAGCAGTTATGTACCGGCACAAACAACCGGACAATCAAAATTTAACGGGGTAAACATTGAAATTTTAAATCCGCAGGGTCAAGGTAATTGTGCTGCTCCTCAGCAAAATGCAGCCCCTGTATTATACCCCGGACAAGCTAACGGACAATACAACGGAGTTAATATAGAAATTCTAAATCCGCAAGGTCAGGGATGCAGTAGTATTCCGGCACAAAACATAATGCCGGCTCAATTTTATCCGATTCAGCAGCCTCAATTAGCTTTACCGCCGGCACCTGTTTATCAGACATTACCGCCGGCACCTCAGGTTCAGCCACAAGCTGCTTTACCGGCACAAAATACACAACCGGTTGTTCCCGAACCACAAATTCAAACGACTCCTAATGCAACAGCTCCCGTAATAGCACAACCGACAACATCTTTTTCGGAAATTCGTCCCGAAACATTTGCAGGAAAACTAAAAACCGATGATTTAGATGCACAGAAAAATGCAATAGAAGAAATTGCGGAAAAGGTTAAAAACTCGGAAACAGACGGTCCGGTTTTATTGGATACACAAATTTTTGATGCCTTAGTTGATATCATTGACAGAGATACATCATCTCTTGCAGGACCTTCTCCTGAAGTTATGGAGTTAAGATTAAAAAATCCCGAAGAATTAAACGATGAAGACAGAAATAAAGTAGGACCTACACCCTTGGAAAAAGCCGAAATAAATAAGCAGTATGCATTATATACAATTTCTTATATGCAGGAACGCTTAAACGGCGAGCTTGAAAAACGTAACGGAAAAGCTCTTGAATTAAAAGATTTACCTTGCATTGAAACTGTTGTAGATACAGCGAAATCAAATCCTAATCCTATGTTAAGAATTGGAGCAATAGCCGGTTTATCTCATATTGCAAGACCTGAATACAATGAAGATTTAAAGACAATTTTTGATCTTGCTCAATATGATGAAGATGACAGAGTTAGAGATGCGGCAATTACAGCAAGTGAAAATTTAGCGAAATAACAATAACAAACAATAACAAAATAAAGAAAAGACTGATTTAATATCAGTCTTTTCTGATGTTATATTTTATTATTTTTTACTTTAAGCATAAGCAGTAAAATAATGAATATCATTACTGCATAAACAATTAAGCCGTATAAATTTTCTGTTTTTATCAAATCGACATTATCTTTTAACGAATTTACCCAAATTCCAAATTGTTCATGAAAGATTATACATAAAACCGCCAACAGAGGTATTGTCATTATTATTTTATGCATTATTCCATTTTTAGAAAGTTCTTTTTCTTCATTTCCATTTTTTATTGAATTAAAACCATCGTCTTGTTCTTTGCGAAATAAAGTCTTTTTATTTTCTTTTATTGAATTGAAGCTATCTTTTTTTTCTTTTTCAAAAGAGAACAAACCGGCATTATCCATTGCGATATATTGTTTTTCTTCAAATATGGAAGAAGATATATTTGTTCTTCTTACTTTGTCCATATTTCTGATTTTTTCAAGTTCCCCATAATCCAGAAACTTACCGCCGCAGCTGTAACAATCATCAATCTGAATTTCGTGAGCCGGACTCGAATAATTTTTTACCATTTTTGTTCTACAGCAAGGACATATTCTTTCTTTATGTTCATTTACTTTTGTAAAAATTTTTCCCGAATATGCATCTTTGAGCTGTTTTATACTATAACAGTTTCTGTCAAACAATCTAAATTCTCTATTATCGAAATAAATTCCGCCGCATCCGTCCAAACAAACATCAAGGTATAAATTTTGTTCTTCCATATATATCTTTGTCATTTTCTTTCCGCAAGCAGGACAATGTATTATAAAATAATTATCAGCCATATATTTTATTCTTTACCCGGTTTTGAAAACAAAGCACCAATTCCGGCAGAGATAAGACAAATTCCTGCCGCTATTGCAATAGAAGAAGCAGCTGCCGTTTTATTTGAAGATAGAGCTATTATTGAATTACTTTTGTATAAAAATATGCCTGCAATTATTATACCAAAAATAAAACCACAAAAAACTCCCTTCATCCATTGTTTATTCATTTTTTTAAATGAAGGCTGTTCTATTCCCAAATCACTGTATAACTGCTTCATTACATCCGCTGCCCGTTCTTCCTCTGTAGTATACTGAGTTCTAATTTTATCAAGTTCCTGATAATCCAAAAATTTACCGCCGCAAGAATAGCACTCATCAACTTGAATTTCGTGTTTTGGACTTGCATAATTTTTTACCATATTAGCTTTGCACACCGGACATTTTCTTATTTTTGCTTCATCGATTTTATTAAATTGTTTATTTTTTAATACATCCATTAATGGAGTGATATCATCATGAGGGGCATCAAATTTTGAAAATTCCCTGTTATCAAAATATATTCCGCCGCATCCGTTTACACAAACATCTAAATTTACACCTTGTGACGGCATAAAAACTTTAACCATTTTTTCACCACATGCCGGACATTGAATTATTTCATTATTATCTGCCATTACTACCTCACTTTTTATTTTTAATAACAGTTATGTTGTATTTAAAATACCATTCAAATATAATACATTATTTTATCACTTTTTTTCCCTCTTGTCTTCTAATTTAGACAAAAGCTCGTTTATTCGGATGATAACTCAGTTAAAGTTCAAACTGCATAAGTATGCTGTAGACCAGCAGCTTTGAAGGTTAAAACCTCCCGTATATCCGTCTATATTTAAAATTTCGCCAATAAAAAATAAATTCGGAATGAGTTTAGATTCCATAGTCTTTGAATTTATTTCATTTAAATCCACTCCGCCTGCCGTAACAATTTCAGAATCTTTTATTCTCTCCTCAACATATAATTTCAGTTCTGTAAGAGATTTGAATAATATTTCTTTTTCTGATTTATTTATTTGAGCTGTCTGCTTCGTTTCATTAATTTTATTCATTTTTAATATGCAGGATATAAATTTTTCGGGAGCAAATTTTGTAAAAACATTTTTTATTGTTTTTTTTGAATTTACTTTTAATTCGTATTCTATATCTTCAAGTGTGCAGTCAACTAATTTAATATTTATTTCCATAGGACTAACGGAAGAAAAATTTTCATAAGCAGTTAATGCCGATATTTTAAATACGCAAGGTCCTGATATTGCTTTATGCGTAAATAAAATATCTCCAACTGCACTATATTTGGATTTTTGATACTTTGCCGTTATTTCAGCATTTTTAAAACTCATGCCTGAAAGTGAATAAAACTCTTTTTCTTTTATATTTAAAGCAGTTAAAGACGGTTTTGGCTCTATAATTTTATGTCCTGTCATTTCGGCAATTTTTATTCCTTTGCCTCCTGTCGCAACTACTACACATTCAAATTCATAGGTTTTAGATGATGTTTTTATTTCAAATTTTTCGGATTTTTTAGTGATTGAAATTATATTCTCTTTAATATGATTAAAATTAGAGTTATCTAAATGTTTTTGAAGTATTTTTACTGTTTTTGCACTGCTGTCGGTTATTGGAAACACTCTATTGTCGTTTTGAACATAAGTTTTTATTCCCAAATCACGGAATAATTCTCTTGTTTTAGATTGAGGCATACGAGAAAACACTGAGAGAAGAAATTTTTCGCCTCTGGGATAATTCCTGACAAATTCTCTGACATTATCCTCATTATATGTAAGATTGCATCTGCCTCCACCCGTAGGTAAAAGTGTTGAAAACGGATCTCTTGCATCAAATCCTGATACTAAATTATACGGATTTTTTGAAGCTAAAATGCCGAATAACCCTCCAGAGGCACCGAGTCCTATTACTGCAATCCGTTTATATGTCGACTCTTGTTCCATATAAAAATACATCATCCACAGTTTCTAAATCCTCGTGCAGCTGCAAAAGTGATTTTTTATATTTTGGATGTTCATAATCTGGAATTAATTCCAATAAAGGAACAATTGCAAAAGCACGTTCGTGAAGGTGTTCATGCGGAATTTTCAAATCAGGCTCATCAACGGTTAAATCACCGTAAAAGAGAATATCTATATCTATCTTTCTTGCTTCATACTGCTTTGTTTGGGAAGGCATTCTTCCCATCTGTCTTTCGGTATTTTTACAAAGTTCCAAAAGTTCACGGGGAGTAAGTTTTGTTTTAACTTCAATAACTCCGTTAACAAACCAATCAAGGTCTTTATTTCCCCACGGTTCTGTTTCATATAATGCTGATGTACGGATTACCGTAACCATACCGGTCGATGTCAATAATCTGACTGCCTGCTGTACATGTCCTATTTTATCTCCGATATTTGAACCTAAACATAAATACGCTATTGCCATTAGAACTCCTTGATAACATTTTATTATCTTTTATTCAAATTTACAAGCAATTTATTATTAAATCAATATAAACAAATTATTTAATTCTAATATATAAAGACATTGATTAATATTGTGCTATTTTGTTATAAAATCTATTCTGCCGACATTATTACGAGGGTGTTGATATATAATCATGTCAATGTTATTTTTAAATAGGTAGAAAAAAAAGGAGTTTTTCATGGAAAATTATATTTGCAGTGTATGCCATTATGTTTATGAACCTGCTGAAAACGGCGGTGTTAAGTTTGAAGATTTACCCGACGATTATGTTTGTCCTCTTTGCGGTGTAGGCAAAGATGTGTTTGAAAAACAACAATAGTTTTATTGTTTGGATTAGATATTCTTGTGTAAATGAAAGAGATACGAATATGTTTAAAGAAATAAAGAAAAATATTTTTTATGCAGGTATGAATGACGAAGGCAGGTTAATTTTCGACGAGCTTATTCCGCTGGATAAAGGCACAAGCTATAATTCATATATAATTTTAGGAAGTGAAAAAACTGCCGTTGTAGATACTATGTATCCTAAATTTACACGGGAATATTTAAAGTCTTTTGACGATAACGGAATAAAAAAGGTTGATTATATTATTGCAAATCACGGAGAACAAGATCACTCGGGAAGTATTCCGGCTTTACTGGAAAAATTTCCAAATGCAATCGTTGTTACAAATGCTGTTTGTGCCGGAAATATAAAAGAAATGCTCGGTGTAAATTCCGATAAAATTAAAATTATAAAGAATGATGAAGAATTATCTTTAGGTGATAAAACTTTGCAATTTAAAATTGCACCGGGTGTTCATTGGCCCGATACTATGTTTACTTATGTAAAAGAAGATAATATTATTTTCACCTGCGATTTTCTGGGGGCTCATTATATTTTTGATGATGTATTTGCAGTTCCTTCAAAAGACCTTGAAAAAAGTGCAAAAAAATATTTTGCGGAAATTATGATGCCGTTTAGCAGTGTTTGCAGAAAATATACTGCAATGCTTAAAGAATTAAAACCTGATATGGTTTTACCGAGTCACGGGCCTGTTCATAAAAATCCTTCGTACATTTTGGATTTATATGAAGATTGGGCAGGAGAAAAAGGAAAAAATTTAGTTCTGCTTCCGTTTGTATCAATGTATAACTCAACAGAAATTATGATTGATTATCTTGCAGATAAATTAAAAGAAAAGGGCATTCCTTCTGTAAAATACGATATGGTAACAGGCAATTTAGGCGATTTAGCAATAGCACTTGTTGACGGAACAACACTTGTAATGGGTACATCTATGGTATTGGCGGGGCCTCATCCCGCTGCCTTTAATACTGCATATTTAGCAAGTATTTTAAGACCTAAGTTTAAAATCGCTTCGTTTATCGGTTCTTTCGGCTGGGGCGGTAATCTGTTCGGTAAAATGGCAGATATGCTTGCTCCTTTAAAACTTGATATTATTGAGCCAATTCAGGTAAAAGGTCTTGCAAAACCTGATGATTATGCTAAATTGGATAAAATGGCAGAAGAAATATATAATAAACATAAAGAACTCGGTTTAGTGTAAATTTCTTTTATTATGATTGAAATTTCAACGGATTTAATAAAAAAAGCAGTTTATGATTTATGTTTACAGGCGAATGTTTGCCTTAGTTTTGACGTATATTCAAAGATTTTAGAATCTTATAATATACAATCAGAAGGAGAAATTAAAGATTATTTTAAACATATCCTTCAAAATGCAAAAATTGCAGATGAACAAAAAATGCCGCTTTGTCAGGATACCGGTCAGGTTCTTGTTTTTGTTGAAACAGGTCAAAACATAGTTTTAAAAGGCGAATTTATAGAAGATGCAATTAATTCTTCCGTTGATAAATGTTATAAAGAAAATTTTTTCAGAAAATCCGTAGTGAAAAATGCAGTATTTGAAAGAATAAATACAAAAACAAATACTCCCTGCATTATTTATACAAAATATACAAAAGATGATGATATAAAAATAAAAGTTCTGATAAAAGGAGCCGGTTCGGAAAATAAATCACGTCTTGAAATGCTCTTACCTACATCAAGTGAAGAAGATATAATACAAAAATGTTCGGAATTGATACTTGAAGCGGGAATGAATGCTTGTCCTCCCATGTTTATAGGGATAGGAATAGGCGGAACAGCCGAAAAAGCAATGTTAACATCAAAAGAAGTTTTTGTGCAAAGCGATTTTACCAAAAATGAAAAATTACTTGCGGAAAAAATAAAACAAAAAGTAAACATAAATGCTCCCGAAGCGTGGAAAAACAATTACGTATTAAATATAAAACTAAAAACATTATATACACATATAGCATGTTTACCCGTGGGAATAACAATAAATTGTCATTCGGACAGATTTGCACAGGCAAAAATATGCGGAAAGCAAATAATATATGATAACAAAACTCCTGATTTTATTGAAATAGAAGAAATACAAACAGAATTAAAAGAATATAACACTGCTGATATTGAAGGTTTAAAAACTTTAAGGGAAAAAGAAAATATTCTTTTAACGGGCGAAGTATATGTTGCAAGAGATATGGCACATAAAAAAATGCTCGAATTAATTAATGAAAACAAAGACTTACCTTTTGATATAAAAAATAAAATTATTTTCTATGCGGGGCCGTGTCCTAATCCGACAGGAAAAATATCAGGTTCTATCGGGCCTACAACAGCAGGAAGAATGGATAAATATGCCGTAATGCTATATGAAAAAGGATTATTTGCGACAATAGGAAAAGGTTCAAGGAGTGAAAAAGTAAAAAAATATATAAAAGAAAACAATAAAATTTATTTTTCGCTTCAAGGCGGCATAGCGGCACTTCTTTCACAAAAGATAACAAAGAGTGAAATTATTGCTTTTAATGATTTTGGTGCGGAAGCAATTTATAAAATTTCGGTTGATAAATTACCCGTTAAGGTGGAAATTAAATAAATATTGGATATTTTATAGCATTTAATTTTTTTCTGCTTTATTTTTATACATAAAATAACCTGCTATACCAATTATGATATTAGGCAGATTAGCAGCTATAAATGCGGGAATTATGGCATTATAGCCTAAACTCATAGATAAAGCTCTTATTACATAATAACAAAATATGATACCAATACTGAATAAAAATCCTCTGTTATGGCGGACTCTGGGCGGTGTTATTGCAAGAGGAATACCTACAAGAACAAAAACGAAAGTTGTTATCGGCAGAGCTGCTTTTTCCCAAAATCTGACTTTATATCTGGTAAGTATTTTTTTCTTTATTTTGTCTTTTTTGTGTTCTGCTTCATCCTCTTTTAATTCTTTTTCATCTTCACTGCTTATTTGGATTTTTTGAGTATCATTCCCGAATGCATAAGGTAAAAGCTCAAATATATTATAGTCTGTGCCGTCATTTTTTTTATTTAACTGCCTTTGTATATCGCTGCCAAAATCTGCAATTGTTTTTTCTATCCACGAATAACTGAGGTTTTTTCCTTGTTTTGAAATGTTATATACGGATGCCTTGTTAAACTGCCATCCTTCAGGAACAGAGGTTCCTGTTTTTGCCTCTAAAATTTGAATGTTATCCGCATCGGATAAATCAAGTATTGAAACATTTGAAAACATTTTATCATGGCATTCCGCAACATAAAAAAGCCGTTTTAATTTGTTACCTTCCGTTAATTCTTTTATGGTAAAATTTCTTTTTCCGTTAGGAATGTTTCTTTGAACCATTGCATATAATGCAAGTGTTTTTGATTGCGACATTGTAGCCGGAACTATGGTTTCATTAATTGCAAATGTTAATATCGCCATTAATGCAGCAAATAAAAATACAGGTCTTGCTATTCGTTTTAAACTTATTCCGCATGCCTTCATAACAGTTATTTCCGATTGCAGACACATTTTATTTATCGTCATAACCGTTGCAAATAAAACACTCATTGGAATTGTTAGAACAATAACGGCAGGCAGATTTAATAATATTATCATTATTGCTATATT
>CAJONH010000190.1 GCA_905235825.1 Candidatus Gastranaerophilales bacterium | reverse complement strand
CTGAATTCATTAATCAAAGCCTTTACCGTTGAAGATTTCCCGCATCCTCTATCTCCGTATAATAATATATTATTTGCTTCTTTTCCGTTCAAAAAAGCGAGGGTATTATTATAAATCACTGTTTTTTGGTATTCATAATTTTTTAATTGTTTAAAAGTCATTGCATCAAAATATTTAACTGCTGCAATTTTTTTATCAGCATTATATTTAAATGCATTATAGCAGGCAAACTCTCCATAACCGTTTTTATTATATGAATTAATTATATCATCAAGGTTGAAAGCGATTTTCCCTTCAGTTGAAAATTCCGGCAGATGATTAATAATATCAATATTATCAGGGAAAATTTTAACCGAAATTTCTTTAATACAAGAAAAATCGTAACCAAATAACTTATCAAGAACGGAAAGTTCATACTTTGCCGTATTTAAAATGCGGTTATTTTCTTGTATACATGTTCCGCATCCTTGAGAAAGTATATTTTCATCATTATAAATAAGATTTCTTGTATACACATAAAAGTTTTGATTTATTTCTCTTTTATATAAAAGAGAAATAAATTCCGAATATAAAGTCAAAAATGTTTCAAAATCGTTTTTTGTTATTGAAGAACAGGCATTAATAAAAGCTGATACAACCTCATCTTTTAGTATATTTTTAAATATAGTTATAATTTTTAAATAAGATAATAAGTCATTCATTAACATTTACCTGTTAAAACTTTAAAAATTTTATTTTTTACTTTTTTTATAAAACTTGTATTAAAATTAACAAAATTGCCTTTAAAATTACAATTAAGCATTCTGCAATACATTTTGCAGGATTTTGTCATGTATCTGCAATGCTGAGAATTTGCACTTGTCCAAATATATTCGGGCTTATTTTCTTTTACGTTGCCGACAGGCTCCATATTAAAGCACAGGCGGACATTTCCATAAGGGTCAATTGCATAATTGGTAGAACCGACATCACATTTAATTGCATCTATTATTTCATCAGGGTTGTTAAAGAATACTTTCATTGCATCTAATTGTTCGTAGGAATTGTATATGGAATGACCTGCCCGTTTCATTTCTATCAGCTTGTTTATTATTTCAACCGCTCTTTTTGACATTACCAAATATTTTTTTCTTAATTCATAAGGCATTTGATAATCTTGGGTATTACAGCCCTTTTGTACATTATAGCCGTGGAAAGATTCTTTATCATCCAAAAGTTGAAACATAATACCATTTATTTTATTTCTTGTAACAAATTCAACCAATGGAATTATTTCTTCCAAATTTTCCGGAAGTATAATTGTGGCGATATTAATACCCAAATTGGTTTTATTTTCATCCCGTAATTTTTTTAAACTCATTATTGCATCAAGAGCTTTTTCAAATGAACCTTTTCTGCCTCGTGATAAATCGTGTATATCAGGATTATTTATTGCATTTAGCGATATATTCAGAGATTCAATCGGAGAATTTATAATTTTTTGGTACAAGTGTTGAATACCAAAAGCATTAGTCATTGAAGCAACTTTTATCCCTAAACCGTGAGCGTATTCGGACAATTCAAAAATATCGGAACGTAAAAAAGGTTCTCCGCCTGAAAAACAAAACCAAAAACCTTCACCAAGCCAATTTCTTAAATCATATAAAACTTTTTTCCAGTCTTCTGTTGTAAGTTCTTTATCAATAACGTCAATTGCGTGAGTTTTCCATTTAGAACAGGTTACACATTGCATCTGGCATCTGTCAGTAATATCAAATGTTATTTGCTGAGGTTTTTCAAGTAATTCATTCATTTTATACCTTCTTCCAAACAAAATGATAACAGGCAGAATTTGACGTTTCAAGACTTTGTGTGTTTGTGTTAAAAAAATTATTCATTTTTTATTTTTATATTTTAGTTTATAATAAATCCTGAAAGGAATATTATGAAAACGGAAAACAAAAAAAGAATTTGTGTGTATTGTTCATCAAGCAGCGATTTATCCGAAAAATTTTATATTTTTTCAAAAGAATTAGGTGAAAAAATAGCCGATAACGGATATAATATGGTTTATGGCGGTACAACAGTCGGGATGATGGGGGTTATTGCAGGTAACGCACAAAAGAACGGAGCTGATGTTATAGGTGTAATTCCTGAACGTATAGCTTCTTTTGGTTTAAAAAATCTTGAACTTTCCGATATTGTAATAACTAAAGATATGAGAGAACGAAAAGCAACAATGGAAAAATATGCAGATATTTTTGTTGCCGCTCCGGGTGGTTTTGGAACATTTGAAGAAATTTTTGAAATAATAGTGGCAAAACAACTCGGTTATCATAATAAGCCCGTAATTTTCATAAATTTTGACGGATATTATAACAATATGCTGAAAATGTTTGATACAATATATACAAATAAATTTGCAAAAGAAGCAATGAAAGAACTGTATTATATTGCGGATAATATCGATGATATGTTTAAGTATATAGAAAATTATTCACCTAAAGAATTTATTATGAAATATTAATTTTTTTGATAACATAATCTTATGAAAAAAGTTCTGATAATAATACCTGAAAATAACAAAGGAAAATTCATATCGAAAGGATTTTCTGCAGCATTTAAAAAACTTTCGTTTTTTACCTATGACATGAAAATCTACGATTTAAATAAGGATGTAATAAATAAAATTGCTCCTGATATTATATTTACGTTTTGGACGGGTATTAAAGAAAAAAATCAAATAAAGCAATTATTTGAAGAAATAACAGTTAAGCCCGATTTTATACATTGTGCCGAATATTTTGAAGATATACCCGATGTATTTTTTGAAAAAAAATGTCATTTTACATTTTATTCGAATTCAAAAAATAAGAAGAATAAATATATACAGCCTGTTTCAGCATCTGATTATAAAAGTACTTTTAACGGTTACAGATATAGTATAACATTTGCAGGAAATCCGGCAGATAAAGCAAGAGAAGAAATTTTGACTGAACTTGTCAGAAATTTCGGGGTCATAAACATATTTTGTCGTTCCTTTGACTTTTATAAAAGTTTAGATGATATTACAGAACAAAAATTGCTGGATGAGTATGAAGTAACTTTATACAAAAAGTCATATAAAGGATATGTTGATTCAACCAAAGAACTTGCGGATATTTTCGTATCATCAAAAGTAAATATAGATATTCAAAATCAAAATTCAAAGGAAATAAATTACAGATTACTTGAAATAACTGCCTCAGGAGCCTTTATTATTGCTCCATATTCCAAGGTTGTTATAAAACAGTATGATAACGGTAAAGATATTGAAACATACAGAAATATAGAAGAATTAACCGATAAAATAGAATTTTATTTAAAAAATATAGGATTGGCACAACTGATTGCATTAAACGGCAAAAAAAATACAATAAGCAATTTTTCGTATTATGATAAATTAAAAAATATATTAAAGGGGATTTATGGCAAAGATTTTAGTAGTAGATGACGATAGTGCGATAAATGAATTAATAAAAGTAAATTTGGAACTTGCATATTATAAGGTTATAACAGCACAGGACGGAAATAAGGGCTATGCACTGGCGAAGCAGGAATTACCCGATTTAGTAATACTTGATGTAATGATGCCTGAAGTTGACGGTTTTACCGTTGCAAAACGAATAAGAGAAAATGCTTCAACAAAAGATATACCGATATTAATGCTTACCGCACTTAATATGCTCCAAGATAAAGTTCAAGGATTTAATATAGGTGTTGACGATTATCTTGTAAAACCTTTCGAAATGGAAGAATTATTATTAAGGGTAAAAGCACTTCTAAAACGCTCAAATACAATACCGACCTCGATAGCGGTAAAAGAAGTACTGACAAAAGGAGATATTACTTTAATTCCCGAAACTTATTCCGTTGAAATAAAAGGCAGGCAAGCAAAAGTAACACCTATAGAGTTCGATATAATAAATTTATTAATGCAAAACTACGGCAATATGGTTTCAAGTGCCAAAATACTACAGGATGTATGGGGATATTCGGCTGATGATGCCGTTGAAACAATAAGAGTTCACATGCGTCATATCAGAGCAAAGATTGATAAAATATCGGCAGGCAAAAAATATATAGAAACAATATATGGAGGAGGATACAGACTTGTACCCGAAGGTATGGAAAAACAAACCGATAACGTTTAAATATGTATTATTCTTGACTCAATATCTTTTCAAAGTTAAAATAGATTGAGTCTTATTTTTTAAAGGGATTGTATGAAAGAAATTGAAACAAACTTTATAGAAAAAGTTATCGATATAATGAAAGATAACGAACTTACAGAGGTTACTCTCGAAGATGATGAACGTTCTTTATATATAAGAACAAGCGGGTTTACACCCGTTGTTGAAATATCCGAAAAAGAAGATGTTATTCAAAACGAATTGCTTCCTGAAATAGAAAAAACAGAAGAAGAAAAGAAAAAAGTAATTCCTATCGTATCAAATATGATTGGATTATATTTTTCAAAGCCCTCACCGATAGCACAACCTTTTGTACAGGTTGGCGACAGGGTTAAAGCAGGTCAGCAGATTTGTATAATAGAAACAATAAAATTAATGAATAAAATAACCGCCGATGTGTCGGGAACAGTTAAAGAAATCTGTATAGAAGACGGTAAACCGGTTGAATACGGTCAGACTATTATGTATATTGAACAGGATTAGAGATATGTTTAAAAAAGTTTTAATCGCAAACAGAGGTGAAGTTGCAGTAAGAATTATAAGAGCATGCCGTGAAATAGGTATTCCGACTGTTGCAGTTTATTCGCAGGCAGATGCAAATTCCCTGCACGTAAGTTTGGCAACAGAGGCTTATTGCATAGGCCCTAATGAAAGTTCAAAAAGTTATTTGAATATCCCTGCCATAATTTCGGCTGCACTTGTTTCAGGCTCGGATGCAATTCATCCCGGATACGGTTTTATGTCAGAAAGAGCTGATTTTGCCGAAATCTGCAAAGAACACAATATTAAATTTATAGGTCCATCTCCTGAATCAATGCAGTTAATGGGGGATAAGGCAACTGCAAGAAAAACAATGATGTCAAAAGATGTTCCGATAACTCCGGGAACCGGTATTTTGAAAAATTTTGAGGATGCAAGAGAAGCCGCAAAAAAATTCGGCTATCCCGTAATAATAAAAGCAACGGCAGGCGGCGGCGGCAAAGGTATGAGAGTCGCAAATAATGATAATGAACTTGAACAAAATATCAATCTTTGCAGGCAGGAAGCTGAGAAATTTTTTGGAAATCCCGATGTTTACTTAGAAAAATATCTTGTAAATCCCCGACATATTGAAGTACAGATTATTGCCGATAAATACGGAAATGTTGTTCATCTTGGGGAACGTGACTGCTCTATTCAACGAAGACACCAAAAATTGATAGAAGAAGCACCTTCACCGGCAGTTGATGATAAAACAAGGCAAAAACTCGGTGAGGCGGCTGTCAGAGCAGCAAAAGCAGCTAATTACGAAGGTGTAGGAACTATTGAATTTTTACTCGATAAAGATAAAAATTTCTATTTCATGGAAATGAACACACGTTTGCAGGTTGAACACGGTATATCAGAAATGATTTCTAATGTTGATATAGTTCGTGAACAAATTAATATTGCAGCAGGTAATTCGTTATCGTTTAAACAAGAGGATATAAAATTATTCGGGCATGCTATTGAATGTCGAATAAATGCAGAAGACCCCGACAGAAATTTCCTTCCTGCACCGGGTGAAATAAACGGCTACATAACCCCCGGAGGTTTTGGAGTAAGAGTTGATTCTCATGTTTATTCGGGATATAAAATTCCGCCTTATTACGATTCTCTAATAAGTAAATTGATGTGCTGGGCTCCTAATCGTGAAGAAGCAAGAAGAAGAATGTACAGGGCATTAAAAGAATATGTTATCACGGGAGTAAAAACAACTTTACCGTTTTATCAGGATTTAATAGAAAATGATGTATTTGTATCCGGTAATTTTGATACGGGATTTATGAATACGTATAAGAAAAATAAGTAATTATGAAAAAAATTTTTAATATAATATTTATATCTGTTATTTTGGTTTGTTTTAATTCGGCTAAAGCAGAAAATATTCCTTCAAACATGAGTCATAATATATCAGTTCAAAAGCATATATCTGATATTGGCTTTAGACTTTTAAATGCAAATAAAATAGAAAAAAGAATGAATTTTGTCTATTGTAATGACAGTAAAAAGCCGGTAATAGATAAAAGTCTTTCAAAAAAAGAAGCGGTTATTTACGATAAAAAATTGGCTTTTGCCTCTGATGATAATGAAAAAGCAGCATTGTTATCACTAAGCATCGGTAGAACAATAGAAACATACAAAGGATTGTTTGTTTCTTCTTCGGCAAAATTGGCTCCAAAAAAATATGAGATAATTTATGATAAAAAAGCCGTAGACTATATGGTAAATGCAGGATATCATCCCGTAGCATTAATTACTTTTGTAAATAAAGCATATCCGCAGAAACAGGGATTAATTGATTTTTTCAAAAAAAATAAAACAACAAAAAGACTCGCAAATATATATGAGTATATTTTTGTAAATTATCCCTACTATTTAGAAAACAATCCATATTTGTATTCGGAAGCATATCAAAATTTTCTTTTAACATCAATCGATAACAGAATTTTATTACAGAAAAAAATAGAATCAGGTTCAAAAAAGCCTATAAAGTATGAATAAGTTTATTTTAGTTTTATATTCACTATTTTTATTTTCACTTTCATCAATTGCCGAAGTTTTTGAGGATACAATTGTTGTTGAAGTATTAAAAAATAAGGAATTATCAAAGCCGTTGACAAATTTAGAATATAATTATCAGTCAACCGAAAGGGTTCCCGTAAAATTACAAATATTGGAAACTGTATCTACGAAACGAAATTCTATATATGACGGAAAACAATTATTTTTTAAAGTAAAAGAAGATGTAATATACAATAAAAATATAGTGATAAAGAGAAATGCGGTAGTTAAAGCAAGAGTTGCTTCATATACAACCAAAGGCTTTAACGGATTACCTGCAAGTATAAATGTTGATAATTTTGAAATTCAGGGAATTAACTCAAATAAAATAACATCAAACTATACAAAATACGGACTTAATTTTGCAGCATTTGTATTGCCTTTAAAATGGGCATTAACTCCATTACCGCCATTAGGTACATTTACAAACTTTATCCTTGGCACAAATGCTAAAATAACACCTAATGACATAATCACATTGTATTATTACCCTTATTGGGATGAAAGATAAGAATTTTGATATATATCTGTCGTTATATAAATTGAGAAAATGTACATTAACTTAATCAAATTAATTTAGTCGGGGTATATTTTTATTTAAGATTATGTTAAATATTATAATTACGGAACATTTACAAATATTTATATTAAAATAATAAAAAAGGAAAAATAAATGCCTATAAAAGATGAGGTAAATACATTAAACATAAGAATATTAAATGTACTCTCTGACCTAAACTGTAATATTTCTGATGAAATAAAAGATTATTTGAGTTCTAAGTCTAAAAGATTAAGACCGTCATTGATTTTTCTTTTTGCAAAAGCATTAAATATTAAAATAACCGACGAAATTTATTATATAGCTTGTGCTGTGGAATTAATTCATAATTCGACTTTAATTCACGATGATATTATAGATGAAGCAAAAATAAGACGGGGAAAAATATCTTTAAATGCAAAACTCGGAAACAGTTTAAGCGTATTAGCGGGTGATATCCTTATTACATTAGGATTAAAACAGCTTATTTCCTTAAATAACAACAAAATTATAAATATATTCACAGAGTCATTGTACAAAATGTGCAAAGGCGAAATAAATCAACTATACACAAAAGGAAAAATCCCGACAGTTGAAGATTATATAAAAAAATCCGAAAATAAAACAGCAGAACTTTTTAAATCAGCATTGGTTTCTCTTTTTTATATTTCAGACATTAATGAAATTAAAAAAATAACTGATTTTGCAAAAAATTTCGGCATAGCATTTCAAATAAGAGATGATTTGATTAATATAATCGGCTCCGATAACAAAAAACCGTTATTAAATGATATTAAAAGCGGAATTTATACTGCACCTGTGATATATTTAAATGAGGATGAAAATATCAACAGTTTAAGCGAAGAAAAAATAATTCAACTTGTACAAAATAAAAAATACATTGAGAAAACGTATAATTTAATAAAGTATTATACCGAAAAAGCAATAAAATCAATTGATTTTATTCAAGAAAATCAATACAAGCAAAAAATTACGGAAATAACATTAAATTTATATAAGGAAGTTATGAATGAATAAAGGTGCAGTTAAGGAAATTGTTGAAACAGTTATATTTGTTGTTACAGCTCTAATTTTAATAAGATTTTATGCCGGAGAAATTCGCTGGATTCCTTCTGCATCAATGAAACCAACTTTTGTTGAAGGAGATAGAGTTTTAATTGAAAGATATTCAAGATTTTATGATTCGCCGAAACGTGGTGATATAATGGTATTTTATCCGCCACAGGAGGATTTAAAAGCAAATCCCTTTGCTGTATTTTCAAGATTAACGGGAATTTTATGCAAAGATATTGCATATATAAAAAGAGTAATAGGACTCCCAAACGAAAAAATTGAGATAAAAGCAAATTATGACGGCTCTTATGATGTATATATAAATGATGAACTTCTGAATGAACCATATATAATGGATAGATTTGAGTATCCTGTGTGTAACGGAGAACTTATTTGCGGACCTCTGGTATTGGGTGAAGACGAATATTTTATGATGGGAGATAACAGAGGTCATAGTGCTGATTCAAGATATTGGGGTGTACTAAAAAAAGAACGATTTATAGGCAAAGCAAAAATGCTGTTTTGGCCCTTCAATCATTTTCAATATTTCGGAAAAAGAGAATATTAAAACAGCCATAAGTATGCATAACAATTTACTCGCCTAAAAGTATCCAATCAATTGACACATTAAAATAAAGTTTTAGTGCTAAAAGTATTTTTATATTAGGTTCTATTTTACAGGCTTTAAGTTCAACATATTCATCTTTATAAATTCCAAGAACTTTAGCAAAATCTTTATCTGATAAGCCGGATTTTTCTTGTATTTCGGATAATCTTCCGCCAAAATTCGTTAATTTTTCTTTTAAATATTGCTGTTTTTCCGTTGAATTAAAAGTTTGATTTATTATATCAAAAATTGTTTCAGATTGTTTTATATTATTATTTATTTCACAAGTATATAAATTTATTCCAAAATAATTATTTAATTTGTCTATTTCTTCTGTTTTAAATCTGCTGTTATCTTTTAACCTCTGACTCATTGTACTTTGTTTAACACCGGTAATTTCGCAAATCCGTGACTGCGAAGGAGCATAACCCAGTAATTTATTTAATCTTTCTAAAATTTCTTTATATTGCATATTTCATTTCTGATTTATTTCTGATTTTATTACTTGACTTTCTGAATATTTTCTGATATTATTTTTTCGTAATAAAAAAGGCAAATCGATGTAATTATGAATAAAATTCATTATATGGATATTTTTGCTTTCTTTTTTTATTGCGATTATAAATAAAAAAAATATATAACTCAATAACTACATTGATATATTAATACTACGTATATAGGTTTAAAGAAGTGAAAAATTTACTAAAGTATTTTAATAAAAGTACAATAGGTAATCCGCCATGGGATTACTATTTTCTCAAAAATTTAGATGAGAAAGAGTATCCACGTTATTTAGCGAAGCTGTTTTATCTTAATACGGGGGAGAAACTTCCGTTGAAGTATGATTTTAAAAATAAATCGTGGATTATAGATAAAAAAAGATGTAAAACCTTTAATCAGAAAAT
>CAJONH010000189.1 GCA_905235825.1 Candidatus Gastranaerophilales bacterium | reverse complement strand
GTATCTTTTGATTAAATGTTTTACATTTTTTCTTATCTATAATCCAATTGCCAAGACCTTGTCTGCGTGTACTAAAGTATCCCCTGCTGCTAAAATCAAATTTCAACGGCAGTTTCTCGCCCGTATTAAGATAAAATAATTTAGCTAAATAACGGGGATACTCTTTCTCATCTAAATTTTTGAGAAAATAGTAATCATAAGGTGGATATTCAGTATTTAATTTTTTAAAAAAATCAGTAATCATATCAATGTTTCTTTTATGTTTTACTTTTCATTATATAAATATGTATTTATAATCATGATATTCATATAAAATATACTTATATGAATATCATGATTATTTTATATTGTCAATATTAGAATAGTATTCAATTTATTGTAATTTAAATTAGTTTTACTATGAATGATATGGATATGCAAAGTACGGAAGAATTAATAAATTTAGGAAAACGCATTGCTGATTTACGTAATAAAAACGGTTTTACTCAAGATAAATTAGCTGAATTGGTAAATTATTCCACTAATCATATTTCAAAACTTGAATTAGCACGAACAAATCCATCATTTGATTTATTGGTAAAAATTGCAAACGCTTTTCAAATTGAATTAAAAGAACTGTTCAATTTTAATGATAATCATGACATTGTTTATATAAAAAATAAAATGCATAAGATTATTGAAAATTCAGATGAAACTTTCTTAAAAACAATTTATAAAATTCAAGAAAATCTTAGAAGTTAAATACATAATTAGAATATAAAACATTAGTAATAAGGGGAAATATATAAAATGGAGCTTAATAATTATATAGAACATACTTTATTAAAACAGGATGCAACAGAAGAAAATTTGCTGAAATTATACGAAGAAGCCAAACAATACAAATTTTTCGGGGTCTGTGTAAACGGCAGAAATACAAAACATGCAAAAGATTATTTAAAAGATACACATATAAAAACAGTTACGGTTGTAGGATTTCCTCTTGGTGCCTGTACTTCTTCAACAAAGGCTTTTGAAGCAAAAGAAGCAATTGAAAACGGTGCCGATGAAATAGATATGGTAATAAATGTACAGGCATTAAAAGACAAAGATTATTCCTATGTGAAAAAAGATATTGAAACCGTAAAAAAAGTATGTCCGAATAATATTTTAAAAGTAATTATAGAAACGGATTTACTGTCACAAGAAGAAATAGTCAAGGCTTGTGAAATTATAAAAGAGTCAAAAGCAGATTTCGCAAAAACATCAACAGGTTTTGTAAAAAACGGCATTGGTGCCAAAATTGAAGATATTAAACTTATGGCTGAAACCCTTAAAGGAAGCAGCGTTAAAATTAAAGCATCAGGCGGAATAAAAACAAAAGAACAGGCTGTAGCTTTAATAAATGCCGGTGCAAACAGGCTTGGTACAAGTTCAGGCGTTTCAATTATACGAGAGTATTAATTAAGTAATGGTTTGTATATAATTATAAATCCAATATAACGACATAATTTTTTTTAGCATATAATTTAAATATGTTTAAGTATGATGTAATAGTAGTTGGTGCGGGACACGCAGGATGTGAAGCAGCTATGGCATGTTCAAAGTCAGGTGCAAAAACTTTGCTTGCGACTTTAAATCTTGATAATATAGCCCTGATGCCTTGTAATCCCGCAATAGGCGGCCCCGCAAAATCATGTCTGGTTCGTGAAATTGATGCTCTTGGCGGAATAATGGGTATTGCTGCCGATGCGACTTATATGCAGTTAAAAATGTTAAATTCTTCAAAAGGCCCTGCCGTAAGAGCGTTGCGGGCTCAGTCCGATAAAAAAGAATATATGCGGTTTGTAAGGAATTTACTGGAAAAGGAACAAAATTTATCTTTAAAACAGTGCTGTGTTACCGAACTTATAACGGAAAATGACAAAGTAAAAGGATTTCGAGATGAATTCGGACAGGAATATTTCGCCCCCTGCATAATTTTAACAACAGGAACCTCTTTGGAAGCCAGAATTTGGGTAGGATTAAAATATTTGGAATTTGGAAGACTCGGAGAAGCAAGTGCAAAAGGACTTTCACCGTGTTTAAAATCACTGGGTTTTACTATAGGACGATTAAAAACGGGTACTCCTGCAAGAGTCGACGGCCGTACAATAAATTTTGATGAAATGACAATTCAACCCGGAGATGAAGACCCTTCTTTCTTTTCCTTTTTACCGAATAGACCCGTAAAAGAACAGTATCCATGCTGGCTCACAAGGACTACGAATAAAACCCATGAAATAATTCGTGCCAACCTTGATAAATCACCAATGTATTCGGGATTAATTCACGGCAGAGGGCCAAGATACTGTCCTTCAATTGAAGATAAGGTCGTACGATTTGCTCATAATCCTTCACACCATATTTTTATTGAACCCGAAGGCAAAAATACTTATGAAATGTATGTAGGCGGTTTTTCAACAAGTCTTCCCGCCGATGTTCAAATACAAATGCTTCAATCATTGCCGGGGTTGGAAAATGTACACGTTATGAAGCCTGCTTATGCCGTTGAATACGATTATATGCCTGCCATTCAATTAAATCATACATTGATGACAAAAAAGATAAAAGGTTTATTCTGTGCAGGGCAGATAAACGGAACATCAGGCTACGAAGAAGCCGCCGCACAAGGACTTTTGGCAGGATTAAACGCAATAAAATATTTGCAAAATAAAGAAATGTTAACTCTGTCAAGAGAATCATCTTATCTGGGTACTCTTGTTGATGACCTTGTAACAAAAGATATAGATGAACCATACAGAATGCTGACTTCAAGAAGTGAATACAGGCTTTTATTAAGACAGGATAACGCTGATGAAAGACTTACAAAAATAGGATATGAAGCAGGTCTGATATCAAAAGAACGTTATGATAATTTTTTAAATAAACAAAAAATAATAGAAAATGAAATAATAAGACTCCAAAATGAAAAAATATCACCTTCCGATAAAGTAAATGAAATTCTTTCAAAATACGGCGAACATATAGATAGAGGATTAAAACTTGCAGAACTTTTAAAACGTCCTAACATTTCTTATAAGATATTGCAAGAAGCTGATGAAAGTACGGCTTCACAGCATTTATCACGTGAAATGTATGAACAAATAGAAATAAAAATTAAATATGAAGGGTATATTAAACGTCAATTAGAACAGGTTAATATGTCCGATAAACTTGAAAAAATCAGAATACCGTCTGATATTGATTATTCGGCAATAAATCATATATCTATTGAAACACGTGATAAACTTTCAAAAATCAGACCCTTAACATTAGGTCAAGCCTCAAGAATAGGCGGGGTAAAACCTGCTGATATATCCGTATTAATGGTTATGATTGAATCGCATAATATAAAATAGTATTTATTTTTTTGATATTGAAATATCTGAAAGTGTAAAAAATAGTTTTTATATATCTTTTGTAAGTTCTTCAATTGTTTTATTATATATCTGTGCAAATTTCATAGCATTCGCTAAAGAAATGTTATGTTTTGCCCTATTTTACTGACATAAGATTTACTAAAACCTGTTTTATTAACAATATCGTATTGTGACAGTTTAAGTTTTGTTCTTTGCAATTTAATCCAAAATTTACAAGTAACTTCTGTTCGTTCATAAGTCAATTTTATAGTCTTGACAACAATTATTCGATAACTTATAATCATATTAATTGTTCTATAGACTATCAAATAAAATATTAATTTAAAAAAATTATATTTACGTAGTAATAGCGGGAATTATACACCCGCCTTTTTTTGGGTGTATTCACACTAAAGCAAAAACATCCGGTCATACTGCGAGGCTTTAGCCGAAGTATCTATTCAAAATTATCACTACTTAAGATTCTTCGCTATCGCAAGAATGACGATTTGTATAATCAGACTCCGGTCAAAATTTGTCATGTTACATATCAATCTCAATAACTAAAGTATGCCCAAAATAAACCGGTTGACTAAAGTCAACCCTACTTGCTAAGCCAATAGCAGAAAATCATATTGCAATTTTACTGTATTATATCATCAGCAGAATTATATTAAGGACAAGGAACTATATTATCAAATCTTCCACTGGCACACACACCATAAGTAGTTGGAACATTGCTGCATTCTATTAACGCTGCATTATAAACATTTCCGTTAGTTCTTATTGTTCCTGCAGCCTGACAAAAACAATCCCATGGTGCCATTGTTGATGGTAATTTATTTTCTGCAGTTGTTATATATTGTCCATCAAAAGTTCCGGATACACTATTCCATTTCCCGGTATTATCGTCTTGACAAAAATAAACGTAGGTGTACCTTCCACCGCATACGGTCAGGACAGAATTACAACTATCTGATATCTTTATATGTTCTCTTAATATTACATCGTCGTATAATTCAAGAATTTGATTTTCATTTAAACCTTCTACTAAATCATAATTCATATTTGTATTAAACCTCCTAAATAATTATTATCTTTTTTGCTGAGTCCGTAGGCAAAACCGGAATAAGGAGTAAATGTCATTTCTCCAAAATATATTTTATTCTTATATAATATCCAATCTACACGAATAAAATTAAAATTTTTTGATAGTTTTGCAGATAACTCAACTGCTGATTTGAGAAAACCTTTATCATTATCTTTACTTACGACATATTCATTTAAAAATTTAATATTACAGTTATTTAAATTTTCATCATATACACATAATGTATTTGGTTTATCAGGATATATTTTGTGTACTAATTTTGGTATTCCTTTAAAACAAAATACTTCAATTTCAGTCTGTGCTGTATTTATATTCTCTCTCATTAAAGGTTCTATAATTATTGCAGATTTTATATTTTTATATTGCATTTCAAAGCCTTGAAAACACCAAAATTCCTGTTCCAGCCAGCCTGTTATGTTTCTTTTTACAATATCGAACAATCGTTTGTTTTTTAGAAACGCTTCTTTATCTTTTATTATAAATTGCCATTTGCATCCGTGATTACACTTGATTACAAAGGAATTGGGCAGATTTTCCCAATCGATTTGGTCAAAGTAAGTTGTAACATCATTAAATTTAGGGTGTAAAGCATCAATTTTTCCGTCACTGCGAGGACTTTTACATAAACTTACAGGCTGATAATAATAGCTTTG
>CAJONH010000188.1 GCA_905235825.1 Candidatus Gastranaerophilales bacterium | reverse complement strand
TTTGAACGATACATAAGTTTGAAAAAACTTATTGAGATTGCTGAATATTTTAAAGTTCCGGTTGAATATTTATTTAAATAAAGATTTAGTTTATATTATAATCGCAGGTCGGCTTTACCAAGCCGACCTGCATTTATATATCGTTATTCCTTTTTTAATACAAAATTTTATTCCATTCTTTCGTAAGAAACTTTAAAATTTTTATATTTACAAGGAAGCGGGATAGTACTATCCCGCTTTATTTTTTATTTTATTTAATTTAAAATCCGCATTCACAGCCTGCATCTAATTCAGTACAGTCGTGAAATGATTTTTCTTCTTCGATAACAAAAGTTTTTCTGTTTTCAAATTCGGATTTTTTACCTTTATTCCACTGTTGAACAGGGCGGATATATCCTACTATTCTTGAATATACTTCACATTCACTTCCGCAGTCGGGGCAGGTAAAATGTTCTCCTTTTATATAACCGTGATTTTCACAGACACTGAATGTCGGAGAAAATGTAAAATAAGGGAGTCTGTAATTTTTACAGATTTTCTTTACCAGATTTTTTAAAGTTTCATTATTATGTAATCTCTCGCCTGCAAAAATATGAACTACCGTACCGCCTGTATATTTTGTCTGTAATTCATCCTGCAAATCAAGTAATTCAAATATATCATCCGTATAATTTACGGGAAGATGAGTTGAATTTGAATAATAAGGTGCGGCACCTTTTTCATATTGTTTTTCATTCGCACATTTTATCATCGGTGTATTTTTCTTATCCAGTTTTGCGAGTCTGTAGCTTGTACCTTCGGCGGGTGTTGCTTCCAAATTATAGTTATGACCTGTTTGTACTTGGTATTCTTTTATTTTATCTCTCATAAAATCCATAACAGCAAGTGCAAAATTTTGACCTTCTTCGGTTTCAATGCCTTTTCCGAACAAATTTACACAGGCTTCATTCATACCGATTAGACCGATTGTTGAAAAATGATTTTTCCAATATACTCCAAATCTTGATTTTATATCTCTTAAATAGAATTTTGTATACGGATATAAGCCGTTATCCGTTAATTTTTCAAGTAATTTTCTTTTAATTTCAAGCGAGTTTTTGGCAATTTCCATTCTGTCGGCTAAAAGTGATAAAAATTCGTTTTTATCTTTAGCCAGATAAGCAATTCTCGGTAAATTCATTGTAACAACACCGATTGAACCCGTCAGAGGATTTGAGCCGAATAATCCTCCGCCTCTATATTCCAGCTCTCTGTTGTCAATTCTTAATCTACAGCACATAGAACGAGCATCTTCAGGATTCATATCCGAATTTATAAAGTTCGAGAAATACGGAATGCCGTATTTAGCACTCATTTCCCATAAACCTTCAATATTTTTATTATCCCAGTCAAAGTCTTTTGTAATATTATAAGTCGGAATGGGGAAAGTAAATACTCTGCCTGAACTGTCACCTTCCATCATAACTTCAAAAAAGGCTTTATTAATCATATCCATTTCATTTTGGAATTGGGAATATGTTTCTTCCATATATTCACCGCCGATTATAACAGGCTGGTCTGCATAATAAGAAGGTACGTTTAAATCCATTGTAATATTGGAAAAAGGAGTCTGAAATCCTACTCTTGTTGGCACGTTCATATTAAATACAAATTCCTGCAGACATTGTTTTACCTGTTGATAGTTTAAACCGTCATATCTTACAAAAGGTGCAAGGAGTGTATCGAAATTAGAAAATGCCTGAGCTCCCGCACTTTCTCCCTGCATTGTATATAAAAAGTTGACGATTTGTCCTAATGCCGTTCTAAAATGTTTTGCGGGTTTACTGGAAACTTTACCCTGTACTCCTTTAAAACCTTCGGTTAACAGGTCTTTTAAATCCCAGCCTACACAATATACGGATATTATATTCAAATCGTGTATGTGAATATCACCGTTTTGATGTGCATTTTTAATTTCTTCGGGATAAATTTTATTTAACCAATAGTTTTTGCTTATGTTTGAAGCAATATAATTATTTAATCCCTGAATAGAATAAGACATATTTGAATTTTCATTTACCTGCCAATCAAGCTGAGATAAATAATCGTCAACCATATCAATATTTAAACCGGAAGCAAAATCACGAATGCGTTTTCTTTGTTCTCTATATAGAATATATGTTTTAGCTGTTTGAGTAAATCCGTATGAATAAAGAGAAAGTTCAACCGCATCCTGAACTTCTTCAACCGTAGGTGCTTTTAAGTTAGATTCTTTTTTATCGGCAATTTCTTCTGCCATTTTAACTACTTTGCGTGTTACTTTTTCTGCTTCTTTTTCATCAAATTCTTTTGTAACCGATACTGCTTTTAAAATTGCGGTTTTGATTTTTTCTGCATCAAAAGCTACAATATTTCCATCTCTCTTTACAATTTTATTCATAAATTTCCTCCGATTACACTTATTTGCAAATCCCTTTATATACGGCAATTATTTGTCATGTTTTTTGATTGCAGTTATAGGTTTAATTATAATATTATGTTCAACTAAAATTGTAAATATATCGAAAGTATAGAATAATAAAAAAAGCTGATAATAAGGTTTACACACTATTATCAATTTTTTACAAATATTTAATTTAACAGAGTTTCGTATATGCTTTCACATTTTTTATTTTTCTTAATGCTTTTAAAAATCTAATAATGCTGTCTTAGATGCAAATTAAAATTCTCTGCGTCGTGTTAAGCTGTAATTAAAATTTTCTATTATGTTTCCTGCTGTATCATAATCAAAATCGGAATTAAACTCTTGTTGAGCCATCTGTAATGCTCCGTTAAGCATAAATTGTAATTCTTTAAAGTCGGCAACTCTTGAACTGCTTCCCGCAAGCATTCCCGATTTAAGCAAATCAGCATATACTGCATTATTTTTATCTTCATCAAGATAACCTAATTCCAAATAATCTTCATTTTGTTTGTTTTTTTTCAATTCAACGGAAATAGATTTTCCCTCGTGAGTAAGTGTAATTTTTTTGTTTGATTGACTTATAATACTCCCGTTTATATTTTTTATTAAGGCATTATTATCGGGTGTAATTCTTTCTTTTACTGAATTAATACGTTCTTGTTCTCTTTGACTTAATTCTCTGCCTTTTTTTGTTTTAATCGTCATCATAGTTTCAGCATTAGGAACTTCAAATTCATTTTCATAATTTTGCGATTCATTAACAGGACTATAATCTTGCATTGGTGATATTTCAGCAGAATTATAAGGATATACTATTTGTGGTTGTTCTGCTATCGGCTGTTCAAATAACGGTGTAGCATCCCTGCATATAAATATATGCATTCTTGGATGTTTTTTAGCCGGTAGTTTTTCTTCTTTTGTTTCTGTTGTTTTTTTATCAGCGGATTTTTTACCAAAACAATTTTTGATTGTTTCAACAGGTTTTTTTACAATCGACGTAATTTGTCCTAATAAACCGTTATTCTTCTTTTTGGGAGGTTGTTTATCATTATTTTGCTTTTCAAATTTATCTTCATCTTCATCAGGTAAATATGTAACATATAATTTATGAACTCTGTTGCCTTCAGGTATATAAATTATCTTACTGCAATTTTTTAAATCAATTCTATCCATATAACTTCCTTTCCGAGAGGAAAAAAGGTATAAAAATAAAATTTTTTGCTATGAATATTCAAATAATAAAAAAAAGCGGAATTTCAATAATTCCGCATTGCTACGTAAATATATCTTTTTATAATAATCAGACCTGTTAGTTATCGGGTCTGTTAATATAACCGCTATACTCGTTTTTTATTATTGTACAGGCAGGTATAAAATCTTGTTTCTTCTTTATTTTCTTTTCATAAACTTTTTGAATTTTTTTCGAGCATTTATAACAGTAAATACACTTAATTCCGCATTGTGAGGCACACAAGTGTCCGTATTTTCTAAAATGTTGAATTTTAGGCATTAAGTGTATTATATCCTTTCCCGTTAAACAAGTAAATTTTTCCTGTATTCTTGAATTATTTAAGAAATTTACTATAGGATAGTAATTAAGTTTTTTGCAATTATCAATTCCGAGTAAATACTTATAATATAAGTTTATTGCATTACTTGAATGAATATCATTAATGCCGTCCCTGCCTGTCAATTTAAATTTGGTTATTCCTATTTTGCCATATTCTTCTATGTCCCAAGGAAAAACATGATTACTCCTGCATAAGTATATAAAAGGATTAATAATATTTAATTTTTCACATGATGTTGTACAGGTTATTCCATATAAATAATTATCTTCGTAATTCGTCATTCCATGATGATTATAAAAATTAATACAACCTTGAACACATCCGTCATTACACATAATTTCCAAATTAATATTTAATTTGTTCTTTATATTATTTAATAGTTCAAAATTTTTATTCATATCCTGTGAAGGTACAATTTGCTTAATTTGAGGATATAGTATTTTTAAATTTTCAAATTCATGTATAGTTTTATAATTTGTTACTGTTGAAACATACAAATCAAAACAGGGGTAATATTTTGATATATATTCCAACAACTGCATATTATAAATTCTTAAATTTTTTATTCCGATTTTTTGCAGTTCAATTAAAATCTTATTTAATTTTTCCAATTGAATATTTAAGTTTGGATTTTCAATATCAACAGGACGAGCAAGATTGAAATTGTAGATAATATCAAAATTTTTTTCTAACGAATATTCCATTAATATTTTCCAAAAACTAAAATCGGAATATTGTATTAAACGGTTTCTGGGCTGTTCAAAACCTGTATACAATTCACAGCTTGAAGGAAGTGAAAAAAATAATGTTTTAATTTTACTTTTCTCAATTTCATTGTTTATAACCGTAAGTTTATTAATATTTTCTTTTGAATATGGCATTGGTAATGAAAATTCAAAAATCATTTTACCCTCATATTTAGTACTCGTAATATACATATCCGCCAACAAAAGCTCCGCAAACCCTTCCCGAAGAACCACCACTAGCAGGCTCCCGTATATAAGTATAATATCCGGGTGCGGCATAAGAACAAGTCCTGCAGCCGCCGCCTCTATCATAAGTTACGAAATATCCGCTGAGTCCGTTTGTACACACAATATAATGACAACATTCCGTAATTACAGATGCTTCGTCTTTTTCAACGATATCATTGTACATTTCTTCTATTTCTGCCGTTGTTAATCCTTCAATTATTTCAAAATTCATGTCGACCTCATTCTACTGTTCATTTATATTTCAATCATGTTTCCTAATTTTAAATTCCAATCTTTTATATCAATACGATGAAATCCCGAATATGGTGTAAATGTAAATTCTTCAAACCAAATTTTATTTTGACATATCATCCAATCTATACGTACAAAATCAAATTCTTTAGATAATTCTGCTGACAGTTTTGAAATAGAATTTAAACGTTCGATTATTTTTTCGTCTGCATTAATATATATTTTTCTTTCGGGGAAATTGAAAAAATCATCGATGTTATTAAATTTTTTATCAAAAATACTCATTCCATCATTTGTTCTGCCGTAAAATTGTACAAATATTTCAGGTATGCCTTTAAAACAATAAACATTAATCTTTTCTATTTCTTTATTTATGTTTTCTCTAATTAAGGGTTCAATTAATATTTTAGGTTCTATATTTCGATAATTTAATTCAAAACCGCACCAAAAGCTGTAGTCTTGTTCCAACCAGCCCGTCATGTTTTGTTTTACCATATCGAACAATCGTTTGTTTTGTATAAACGCTTCTTTATCTTTTATTATATATTGCCATTTGCATCCGTGATTACACTTGATTACAAAGGAATTTGGCAGTTTATCAAAATCTATTTGGTCAAAGTAAGTTGTAACATCTTGTTTTGGTTGACTAAAGTCAACCCTACTAATGTT
>CAJONH010000187.1 GCA_905235825.1 Candidatus Gastranaerophilales bacterium | reverse complement strand
TCAGAAAATTTAAGAAAGTTTTCTGAAAAATTAAATAAAAGATTCTTAATTTTTAGATTACTGTTTTAAGGGAACCATGAAACTTTTTATATCAAAACTTCACTATAAAAAAAATTTGACAACTTATGAAAAAATTGTAATGCTTTTTTTAAGATTTTTCAGTTTATTTTACACTTTAGCCGTTAAACTAAGAAATAAATTGTACGATAAAAAATTATTAAGAGCATATAATTCAAAATCTTTTGTAATTTCAATAGGAAACCTTACAACGGGCGGAGCAGGAAAGACTCCCGTTACGCTTGAAACGGCAAAGTACTACCTGTCATTAAATAAAAAAGTAGCTGTTCTCTCACGTGGTTATGGCGGACAGATAGATAACAGAAAGCCCAATCTTATTTCTGACGGTTCAGGTGCATTATTTACGGCAGCTCTTGCGGGAGATGAGCCTGTATGGCTCAGTAATAACGCAAAAGGTGCTTACGTTGTTACCTGTTCAAATCGTATTAAAGCGGAAAAATTTGTAAAAGAAAAATATAATCCCGATATAATTATTCTTGATGACGGATTTCAACACAGAAAAATGAAACGTGATATTGATATTGTTCTTATTGATGCAAAAAAGAAATTCGGTAACGGATATACATTGCCTGCAGGGCCTTTAAGAGAAGAAATAAAAAATATTAAACGTGCAGATAAAGTTGTTGTTGTAAATAAAAATTTTGATTCTAAAAATGCATTAAAATATTGTGATTACTTAAAGAAAAAGTTTAAAAAAGATACATATTTATGTAAAATTGTACCGGAATATGCATATAATATTTTAACTGACGAAGAATTACCATTGGGTACTAAAATAATGGCATTTTCGGCAATAGCTCAAAATGACAGCTTTTACAGATTTTTAAAAAGAGATTATAAACTTAAAGCCGTTTTGGAATTTGATGATCACCACAATTATGAAAAGGATGATATTTCAAAGATTATACATTTTGCTCAGGATGAAAATATTGATTCTGTTATTACAACAGAAAAAGATGCGGTCAAATTAATTGATATTATTAAAGATATAGAAATGCCCGTCAAATTTTACGCATTAAAACTCAGAGCATATATTGATATCAAGGATATTTGCGGTATATGATGAAAATTCTCGTAGTACGGTATCGTTTTATAGGCGATATGATTTTAACGATACCTTTCTTGCGTAATTTACGTTATAACTATCCTGATGCACAAATCGATATGCTTGTAGCTCCTAATTCGGGGGAAGCCATAGAAAATTGTCCTTATGTGAATAATTTTATTTATTTTGATACAACAAGAAAGCACAAATATGAAAACGGAGAAGGTCGAAAAAAGTCATTTTGGCATTATGTTTCCGTATTAAGAAAAGAAAAATATGATAAGGCTTATATTTTAAAACGTTCTTTATCCAGTGCATTACTTTGTTTTTTATCGGGAATTAAAAAAAGAATAGGATATGATACGGAAGGACGGGGATTTTTATTAACTACGAGGGTAAAATATGATAATAAAAAGCATGAAAGTTTATGTTTTTTAGATGTGCTTGAAGCTGACGGCATAAGAATAAAAGACTTTTATCTTGAAAATTGGATAAAAGACGAAAATAAAATAAAAGCAGGACAACTATTAAAAGACAACGGATTAAAGGATAACGAAAAGTACGCTGTTGTAAATGCAGCGGCATCGAATGAAAATAAAATGTGGGATTTAAACAAATTTGCCCGTATTATAGAATATTTGTCAAACGAAAAAGATATAAAAGTTGTGTTTATTGGTGCGAAATCCGATTATGAATTATATGAAAAAATGAAATTCATTGCAGAATTAAACAAAACTCCGATTAATTTATGCGGAAAAGTTACAATAAAAGACAGTTTGGCAATTTTACAAAAAGCTGAATTTATATTGGGAAATGATTCGGGAAATCTGCACATGGCAGCTTCTGTCGGAACAAGGGTAATCGGTTTATATGGGCCAATGCCTTTTGAAAAATGGAGAGCATTAGGCGATAAGAATATTTTATTAAAAGCGGATTTAAAATGCATGCCATGTTCATTGAAGGGAAAATGTCCGAAAAACAGGGTGTGTATGAAATCAATAAGCATAGATACGGTTAAAAATGCTGTTGATACAATATTGACAAAGTGAGGATTAAATGAAGCAGGATAAAATCAATATAATAATTTTAGTGCTGATTTTTTTATTAATTCTTCCGTTTTTTTATCTTCATCAAGGGCTTTTTCTGATAGATACAGGTCGTGAATTTTATATTCCTCAGCAAATGCTTAACGGAGAAGTGCTTTATAAGGATATTTTTAATATTTACGGGGCATTATCATATCAAATTAATGCATTTTTATTTTTTGTATTCGGACAAAAAATAAGCGTACTTTCAATTGCAGGAGTTTTTAATTCGCTTCTGATAATAATTACTTTGTATTTATTGTCACGTGAGTTTCTAAATAAACCAATATCATTTCTTTTATCATTGTTCAATTGTTTTTCGCTTGTATTTCCAACTTTTTTATATAACTCAAATCTTACATATTCTTTTGCCATTGTGTATGCATTAAGTTCATTTTTGTTATCGCTTTTGTTTTTAATCAAATATATCAAAAACGGAAATAAATATTGTGCATATTTTGCATGTCTGTTTGCGGGGATAAGTATTGCCAACAAATATGAATTTATTTTCTATTTATTGATTTTAGCATATTCTATAAAAAATATAGGGTTAAAGAGTGCTGTCAAAGCATTTTTATGTTTTAGCGTAATCCCATTTATAAGTTACTTAATATTATTTGCACAAGGATTAAATTTTAATGATATAAAAATCAGTATAGAATTAATAAATAACCTGATACATGCACCTTTGATAAAGCAGTTTTTTATAAAAACAAGTTTGTCGGTATTAAATGGCGGAGTGCTCGGATTATTTGCCTTTATACCGATTTTAAATATTATTTTATTGTTAATTAACAGAAAAACAATAATTCAAAATAAACCGCTTTGTATATTAATTTTATCAGCAATAGCTTCAAGTGCAAAATCATTTCTTGTATTAAACGTAAATCACATGGGAGTATTTCTTTTACCTGTATGTTTTTTGGCATTTATTGCTATATTAAACATAAACTATCAAAAATATATATCATTTATTCTTACGGCAGGAATATTGATATTTGCCTGCTCTGATTTTTCTTCATTGCAGCAAAAAGATTATTTTATGATTACTCAAAAAGGAGAAATATATACATATAAAAAAGAAGGCGTGTTGATAAATAATATAACCGATTACATTTTTAAAAATACTAAACCGGAAGACAGAGTTGTTGTTATGCCGGAAGGTTGTATAATCAATTTTATTACTGACAGAAAAGGCGATAATATTTATTATAACCTGAGTCCGTTGTTTTATTATGATGTTTTTGGTGAAAAAAACATTATAGAAAATTTTAAGAAAAATCTGCCCGAATATTTTGTAATTCTTCCGATTGATAACAGAGAATACGGTTTTAGCTTTTTCGGAATTGATTATGCCGCAGATTTTTATAAAGTAATCACAGAAAATTATAATTTAGTTTTTTCGAAAAATGACACAAAAATATATAAACTTTCAGAACCGTAATATTTTTGGCTTAAATATTATTATTTGTTATAATAAATACAAGAGAGTTAAGGGATAGTTATTTTATGAGAAAATTATTAAAAGATTGTCTGTTTATAATGTTTGTAGTCGTGATTATGTTTTTTACGACTTCACAGCCTTCATTTTCGGGTACAATGAAGTTTGCACAATTATCGGATATTCATTATTCTGTAGGGCGTGAAGATACCAGTTACAAACTGTTATCACATACAAAAGAACTTTTAAATGATGCAGTGAGCCAAATAAATAATCATAAAAATTTAAAATTTGTTATAGTAACGGGTGATGGTATTGATGCACCTGATAAACGTGCACTTGACGGGATGATTGAAGGCTTAAACGGATTAAATTATCCGTGGTATATAACAGTAGGTAATCATGACACAGCACCTTCAAGTTATATTAATAAATTAAACTTTCTAAAAGAAATAAGAGCAAAAAATAAAAATTTTACATTTCATTCAACATACTATTCATTTAAACCTCAAAAGGGATTTAGGGTTATTGTAATGGACGGAGCAAGTAATGAAGGACGTTCTCCCCACGGTTCATATTCGGAAGAAGAACTTGAATGGTTAGATGATATATTATCACAATCACAAAAAGATGTAGTACTGATTTTTCAGCATTTTCCGCTTGTAACACCCTATGATTCAAAAAGTCATGAAATAAGAAATGCAGAAGAATACAAGAGGGTATTGGAAAAATATAAAATGCCCATTGCCGTATTTTCAGGACATTATCACGCAGCAAAAATTATAAAAAAAGATAATATTTTGCATGTTTCTACACCGGCACTTGTCAGCTATCCAAACTCATTCAGAATAATTGAAATAAAAAATCAATCAAAAAAAGCAGTATTTAAGTTTGAATTTTGTGAAACCGGCTTGAAAGATTTACAGCAAACAGCTAAAATACGCATAGTAGGTGATAGTATATTTTACGGAAAAGAAAAAGACAGAGAAACTGAAATAATAATAGAAAAGAAATAAACTATGAATAATAAAAATGATGAAATAAAAGTCAAGTTTTGGGGAGTAAGGGGTTCTTATCCTGTTGCGAATAAAGATTTTTTGGAATATGGCGGAAATACTGCATGTGTTGAAGTAAATGCAGCCGGACATACAATTATTCTTGATGGCGGAACAGGGATAATAGAATTAGGAGATAAAATTTTTAAAGAACACATATTGTCGGCGGATAATGTTTTTGAAAGAACTCCAATTAATGTGACAATGATATTGAGTCATATTCACCAAGACCATATTCAGGGACTTAATTTTTTTAAGCCTATGAGTGTAATTACTACTCGTTTGGCATTATTTGGATACAGTGGTTTTGAATCTGACTTAAATGAAACTCTTTCAGAACTGATATACGGAAAATCTTTTCCAATTAACCTTTATGACGTTACAGCAGATTATTCAATGAATGATATTACGGAATCTGATATTGTTATTTTAAATAAAAACAATCCTGAACCTGTTATGAAAAGGATTACCAGTATTAATGATGTTACCCCGAAAGGCGAGGAAGTTATTATTTCATGTATGAAGTCCAATTCTCACCCAAATTTTGGAGTTATGTGTTTTAAAATAGCGTATAAAAACAAATCTGTTGTATATGCAACCGACACCGAATGTTATTACGGCGGTTCAAAAAAAATAGAGTTATTTGCGAAAGATGCCGATTTATTAATTCATGATGCACAATATACAACGGAAGACTATCTTTCAGTCGTATCTCCAAAGCAGGGATACGGACATTCAACATTTGATATGGCGGCGGAAACAGCAAATTCAGCTAACGTAAAACGACTGGCATGCTTCCATTTTGAACCTTCGTATAATGATGATAAGTTGAAAAAAATAGAAACAGAATTAAATATTAAAAATAAAAATTATTTTCTTGCAAAAGAAGGTATGGAAATTTGCATTTAAAAAAGATATTTTTTTTAGTATTAATATTACTGTTTTCAGAGCAAAAAGTATTGGCTTATGCCGAAATTCGGGCTGAAAATAATGCATTCAGACATAACAATAAAGGTTTAATATATTTAAAAGAAAATTATTATTTTGGAGCTATAAAAGAATTTCAAATTGCAATAGATTTAATGCCGGAAGCACAAGGAAGTGCGGTATATTATATTAATTTAGGAATGACATATGAAAAAATAGGATATACCGAATTGGCATTACCGTGTTATGAAAAAGCACTAAGTCTTCATCCGTTATATTTTGATTATTATCGCAGGGTTGCCGAATGTTACAAAAAGCTGGGAATTGTTGATAAAAAATTAGAAGAATATAAAAATAAAACATTTAATCCTTTAAATAGGATAATGATAGGACTTTTATATGTTCAAAGAGGAGATAGAGCAATAGGTGTAACTCTTTTAGATGACTTTTGTAATGATGAAAAAGAACTGATTGTTACATCAGGAGTGAGAGAATATATAGAAAGAGTAGTAAAAGGTAAATTATAGAAAATAAAAAATAATACTTGAAAAAAATAATTGTGCATGTATAATAGGATTATAGATTAATGCGAGAGTAATTCAGTGGTAGAATGCTTCCTTGCCAAGGAAGATGTCGCGAGTTCGAGCCTCGTCTCTCGCTAATAAAAAAGTTCAACCGTTTGGTTGGACTTTTTTATTG
>CAJONH010000186.1 GCA_905235825.1 Candidatus Gastranaerophilales bacterium | reverse complement strand
TTCAGGGGTGAAGAATCTTTATACCAGTAGTAGGGTTGACTTTAGTCAACCAAAACAAGATGTAACAACTTACTTTGACCAAATCGATTGGGAAAATCTGCCCAATTCCTTTGTAATCAAGTGCAATCACGGATGCAAATGGCAGTTTATAATAAAAAATAAAGAAGAATATTTAAGTACGAATGAGTTTGTCGAGATAACAAAACGCCGAATGACAGGCTGGTTAGAACAAAATTTTTGCTTTTGGGGCGGATTTGAACTAAATTACCTTAATATTGAACCTAAAATATTAATAGAACCGTTATTAAGAACTGAAATAAATAAAAAATCAGAAACCATAAATATATACTGTTTTAATGGAGTGCCGCAAATTATTATAAAGTTTCATAATGAAAATAAAGTAAGTATTTGGAATAAAAAATTTAACTCACTGGAAAATATATTTGGATTTGCAGAAGAAAATATAAAAATAGCGATTGATAAATATATAAAACAATCGATTGATTTATCAAAAGAATTGTCAAAAGATTTTATTTTTGTACGGGTTGACTGGATGATTTATCAAAATAAGTTATATTTTGAGGAACTCACGTTTTCACCTTATTCGGGATTTATAAAATTTGATAAAAAGAGCAATTTAAAAATGGGAATGCAGCTAAATTGGAGGTAAATAAATGAATTTTGATGCTATCGAAGGTTTAACGAATGAAGATATAGAACAATTATATAATAATACAATTGAAGACAATACTGTAGCAAATTGCTGGTGTCGGGGAGCTTCCTTCAGTAATCAGTACGAATGTTCGGGGTCTTGTTCCGAAACCTCATATTACGGATGCAGGGGAGTATGCCGTAATATCGGACTTGATTGGGTTTCAAATACATCTAAAACTAATGGTAATTACTGGTGTTATACAGGATTTAGACGTGGAGAAGATTTATGCTGCGGAGGCGTATATCAAGTCAGCAGAGGATATCTTTGCAGTCCATAAATAAAAAATAATATTTACGTAGCATTCACCCAAACAAGGGTGAAAAGCGGGAGAAATTCCCGCCTTTTTTTATACATTACAAATTTATTTTTTTATAAAACATCCTTCATCCTGAAAATCTATTTTTTCATCAAAATCATTATCAATACCGTCGAAGCAAGAACCTATCGATTCTTTTGATTCTGCTTTCGGGTCATAGTTTTCATATTTTTCGGGAATTTTGTTCCATACATGCATAAAAGTCGATTTCATAAATTTTGCAATTTTATCACTTTCAATCGAAAGAACATTTTCATCATTTTTGTAATTACCGCTTCTTGTAAAATTCATTGAACCGATTATTGTATATTTATCATCAATTATAATGACTTTTGAGTGCATTTTTCCCGCATAATTTTCTGTTTTAACTTTTATACCGTTTTTCCTCAGATTTTTATGCACGCTGTATTTTGTATGTGCATTTGTTGCATCATTAATAATTTTAATTTCAACGTTGTTATTATGAGCTTGAATAAGAGCTTCTTCAATTTTTTTGTTAGTAATAAAGAAAACAGGCATATAAATATATTTTTCGGCATTTCTTATTAGTGGGATGATTTCGGAATTTATAATATTATCCTGCGGAGAAAATAGTGGTTTTATTTTAATTGAAGGATTTATTTGAATAAATCCGCATTTAGAAGATATTTTGTTTTTGTGAAAAACACCGTTATACATTTGTTCAAAATCTTTTTTATATGCGTTTGCAACTGCTTCGGAATTAATCAAGACAGTGTAATTTGAATTAAATCCTGATAAATCCGTACTTGAAATGTTGCTTGAACCCGTATAAACTTTTTTATTGTCAAAAATAAAATATTTATTATGCATTAATGCCGGTTCATTTGTTTTATCGTATTCTTCATCTGTTTTAAAAGAAGGGATTATTTTATCAAGTTTGTCATTGTCTTCGTAATATTTTTTCTCGCTGAAATCATATACTCTACGTATTTTTATTCCCCGTTTTTGAGCATTTATTAATGAATTGAGTATTTGAGGCTGATTATTTATTCCGTATATTGCAAAATCTATTGATTTTTTTGCATTGTCAATTTCATTTTTTAAAGTTTTGCAGGCATTTTCACTGCATTTGTTATCGGGCTTAAATATTTTATTTAAATCAATAAAAAAGATTTTAATGTTTTCATCACTAAAAACTTCTTTATTATTTATTTTTATTTCGGATTCTATCGGATTTGGAATTTTAACTGAGGGAATATGACAGCTTTTACATGCTTCTGATGAATTTTTTATTTCAGAAAGTTTTACTATCCTGTATTTAGCACTCTTTCTGCCCAAAATACAATTTAATTTATGATATTTTCTGTTTTTAAGATTTAAAATTACATAATCATCAAGATTAATAGACTTTATATTTTTAACTAATTCATTCCAAGAAGCGGGAGTATCATTAAAAACAAATTTTGAAGCAAGCATTAATTCCGAATATTTTTGATTATCAATTATAATATCGTCTTTTATTACTTTTACAAATCTGTTTTTTAATATATTTGATGAAGTTTCATTTGCCATATATTCAAGGAAAAATTTTTCGTCATCGGTCAAAGTATTAAAAATCGGATATTTTTTCATATCCGTATTGTTATTAATATATTGGACAGTTGGAATATTAACAGGTATTTTTTCATCAAAAATAAAATTTTTATTTAAATCAATAAAAATTTCACATGGAGATTGAATAAGAAAAACTTTATTCCCGAAATCAATGAATAAGGAAAGAGATAAAAGCAGTATGAATAAAATGAGTCCTAAAAATTTTTTCATATTTTTAATTTAATTAATATTATAGGCTATTTTAGTATAAACAAAAAACGGAGAAGGAGGGATTCGAACCCTCGGCAGAGTCGCCCCTGCACAGACGTTCCAGGTCTGCACCTTAAACCGCTCGGACACCTCTCCTTTGGGTTTTGTTGGTATTATATACAATATCTGTATATCTTGACCACTTAATTATTTTATCGAAATGATAATTTATTGTAAAGTACTTAACAAAATTGAAAAGTTATGTAAAGATACTCCATATTATATGAACAAATTGACACTTAAAAGATATAATATTTAATATAGAAATCATGAACTCAAACATATATAAAGGGGATTTAATTTATGGGTACTTTGACCGCTGAAAAACTTGACGAAAAAGAGTTTTCACCAAAAGAAATCAGGGAAATGCTCGGTATTGATAATGCTCAAATTCAGGCATTATGCAAATATGCTGATATAAGATTAAAAAAGAATGACAGAGGTCTTACTTATTTTACCGATGAAGACGTAAAAATATTAAAAAATGTTTCAATGGATGCAAATGCAAAATTTGATGCAAACAAAGTTTCTAAATCAGTGCGTCAGGCAATTACTCCTTCTTCTGTAACTCAATTGATTACGACTTTGCGTGATATTGAAAAATCTATGACAAGTAAAATCACAAGTGTATTAGATGAAAAACTTGACGGATTAGACGATGTCGTTATGGAATTAATTCGTGTTAAATCAGAAAATGAAACTATGCGTTTTAAAATTAATGAATTAAATAAAGAAAATTACAGATTAAAAAAAGAGATTAATTCCTTTAAAAAAGTTCCTTTCGGTTTTTATACAAAGACAACTCCGGAAATAAGCCTGTTTTAATTAATAATTTTAACAAAGTATCTGAATGCCGTACATAACTTATGTATGGCATTTATTTTAATATAAAAAGCTGATTATTTATTTTGTTCTCTTAATACGGCAAGAGCCTCACAATATATTTCAAGATTAAGTTGTAATTCCTTTGAACGTCTTTCCATATATGATATCTGCTCATATATTTTAGAGGGGAAATTACCCTGATGAATATTAAACCAATCCTGTTCAACACTTAAACTTACTGATTTTACTCCGTTTTTTATTACTTCTTCAAACCATTTGTTTATTTCTTCATAAGTATCATTCACATTAGGATATAAAATAAATTTAACCTTTAATAAATCAGGATTTGCCTTTGCGTACTTACGAATATTTCCCCAGACTTTTTTATAACATTTTACCTGTTTAATTCGTTCATAAGTCTGCTGAGTTCCTGCATCAACAGATATAACAAGACTTACAGCTCCTTGTTTAAGTCCTTTTTCAATTGCTTTGGAATATTTAATTCCTGAAGAATTAATTCTAATATTTTTACAGCCGTTTTTTAGGAATATATCAATAATTTTGTCAAAATCACGTAAAATTGCCGGTTCTCCGCCGCCAAATATAACGCACCCTTCATCTGTATGTTTTATAACATTTTTTTTGAACATATCCTTTATAACGGGATATAAATTATATTCTTTATAACTGTTAAATTCTTTTTTATTTTTTGCCGTATAGCAATAAGTACAATTGCAGTTGCATTTCGTCCAATGATTTAATGTAAAATGATTTATATAGTTTTCTTCATCCCAATTTCGTTCCGTTAAATAAATGCAATTTTTGCAGGCATCAAGATATTCACCTTTTTTATGCATTTCTTTGAGCTTATCTTTTATCTTGAATATTTCATTCCAGTCAATGAGTTCACCATGATAAGCGTTTTTTATTACGGTTTGATATTCTGTTTCTCTGCCTTGAAGATAGCCGTAGCAGCATAAACGTAAAGAATTTGTTCTAAACTCTATTCCTCTGTTTACCCATTGGCAGCTTTTATATTGCATTCATAATTCCCTTCAAGGACATTTTACTTCAATTTTCATAAATGTTAAATTTTTCATAAGATTCAATCAAAATGCTATTTACGAAGTTTGTCAATAAAGTTTTTAAATCTTTCCATAGCAATTTTGAGATTGTCAAGAGAATAAGCATAAGATATTCTTAAATGACCTTCGCCGCTTTCCCCGAATGCCGTACCGGGTACTGCTGCAACACGTTCTTCTTTCAACAGCTTCGTTGCAAATTCTTCACTTGTCATTCCAAATTGTTTAATTGAAGGAAATACATAAAACGCTCCGAACGGTTCAAAGCATTCTATATTCATTTCTTTAAACGCATTTAATAAAAATCTTCTTCTTTGATTATAAGAAGTCCGCATCATTTTTACATCTTCATCGCCGTTTTTTAAAGCATTAACGGCTGCATACTGACTTGTTGTCGGAGCACACATAATTGTAAATTGATGAATTTTAGTCATTTGTTTTATAATAGAAGAAGGAGCAAGTGCATATCCTAACCGCCATCCTGTCATCGCATAAGATTTAGAAAATCCGTTTATTAAAATTGTTCTTTCCTGCATTCCTTCCAATGACGCAATTGAAACGTGTTTTCCACTGTACGTTAATTCGGAATATATTTCATCCGACATAACATATAAATCGTATTTTTTCACTATTTTAGCTATTTCTTCAAGATTTTCACGTGTCATTATTGAACCTGTAGGATTATTTGGAAAAGGCAAAATCAAAATTTTTGATTTTGGAGTAATTACAGCTTCAAGTTCTTTTGCAGTCAGCCTGAATTCATTTTCTTCTTTTAAATTAATAATTACGGGTTTTGCATTTGCAAGTATGGTACATGGTTCGTAAGAAACATAAGAAGGCTGAGGAATTATTACCTCATCCCCTTCATTAACCATTGCTCTTATACCGATATCGATAGCCTCAGAACCGCCTACCGTAACTATAATTTCATTATCGGGACAATATTCAATTCCCTGAGTACGTTTAATATAATTGGCAATTTCCACTCTAAGCGGTTTTAATCCCAAATTTGAAGTATAAAATGTTTTGCCTCTTTCAAGTGCAAATATTCCTTCATCACGAATATGCCATGGAGTATCAAAATCAGGCTCGCCAACACCTAATGAAATAACATCTTCCATTTCACTTACGAGGTCAAAAAACTTACGTATACCTGACGGTTTTATTGCTTCAACTTTTTTTGAGAGTTCTTTCATGGTGTTATTATTTCTCTTTCATCATCTTTCTTTTTAGACAGAATTGTTCCGTTATCTTTATATTTTTTCAGTATAAAATGTGTAGCGGTACTTAAAACATCATCCAGAGTCGCCAATTTATCGGATACAAAGTTTGCTATTTCTCTTAATGATTTTTCTTCAAGTATAACCAGCAGGTCAAATCCGCCTGAAATTAAATATACCGTTTTAACTTCGGGATAATTATATATTCTTTCCGCTATGGAATCAAAACCTCTGCCCCTTTGAGGAGTAACTCTTACTTCAATTAATCCCGTTACTTTTTCGATTGTAGTTTTATCCCAATCAATAAGAGTTTGATAACCGCAGATTATCCCTTCATTTTCCAGAGCTGCCAGTTCATTTGCAACTGTAATTTCATCGGAACACAGTATAACAGCTAAATCTTTCAAAGCTATTCTGCTGTTTTTTTCTATTATCGACAGTAATTCTTCTCTCATAGCAATCCTCTATCTAATCATATTCCAAAAATATCTTTTTAATCTGTTTGTAAACGGAATTTTTTGAACACCCGTTTTTTCGGCACTTACGATTGTTACATCTTCATTTTGAGTTGTCCTTGCATAATTTGCACTTTTTTCACCAAAAAGCATTGCATATTGAACTTTATATCCGTCAGGAATTTTTAAATATTCACAGAGTTCAGGAAAGGCATTTAAAGCAATATCTGCAAATCCGCACCAGCAGGTGCCGAGTCCCAAACTTTGAGCATAAAGCTCAAAATAGCTTAAAGCAATAATTGCATCTTCTTTTGAGCATGGAGCCGTTACTTTATTTGATACTGCAATCAAATGCGGTGCTCCTCTGAAAATAATATCCTCTCCATCCGAAAAATGCTGTAAAAACGATGAAAATTTATCAACAATTAATTTTATTCCTTTATTTTTTAAAGCACTTATAATTTTTTCATTTGTATAATTTCTAAATTCATCCATAACTTCAATATCATCAATAAAAGAAAAATGGAGTGAATGTGCATTACATCCCGTCGGAACCCATTTAAGCATATCTTTAAGTTTATTTAATGTTTCTTTATTAACATTTTCTTTTTTATACTGCCTGTTGCTTCGGCGGGATTTTATCAGATTTAAAATCATATCGGGATTTTGCGGCTGAATTTGCTGTGCATTTTCACTTTGTTTATTAAAGATAGAAATTGCACCGACAGGACATATTGCCATACAATGACCGCATTTTATGCATTGCTGGGGTCTGTTTGCTCTTGGAAAATTAAGTGTATCCATATCCAAAACATAGGCAATGCAGTCTTTTTGACATAATCCGCAATGAATACATTTACTTTCGTCTACTCTAAAATTAAGTTCTGCCATTTTTTCCCCTTTTGTTTACTCATGTTTATTTTATCATAAGCAGTAAAATTTTGTTTTTATAAATATTTTTTGATAATAAATTCATTCCGAAAATTAACAAAAAAAATTTTTTTTGAACTTTCTATATTCGGAGAACAATATGATAAATTCGGTATGTCATTCTTACCCTTATTATAATTCGACGAATATAGACCGTTCGCATTACAATTTAACTTCATGTCTTCTGCCTGAAGCGGGAAGAAATTTTTGCATATTTGATAAAGAAGAAGTTGACTATTTTGTTAAGCAGGGAGAAAAAGCACTGCCTGTATTAGCAGATGTTCTTGTGCGTTCAAATAACGAACCGCAGATTGTTGAAACTCTGCATGTAGCAAATAAAATGGCGGATAACGGTGTAAAAGGGCTTGATAAATTGTATCCTTATTTTGCAAGATTTAACAATACAACATCACCAAATATACAAACATATTTGGCAGGAATTTACAGAAAGACGCAGGTGCCTGATGCGTTTGGACCTTTGGTTCAAATGCTTATACAAAATTCAATGTATCCGCAGCAAAACAAAATTTTTGATCCTAACGAAGAAATTGGCGGTGCTATTTTAAGTTATATGTCAGATAGGTTTAGGAAGTAAATCAAAGGTATTATAAGTTGTAATAGTAACTTTTTATGATAAAATTGTTAATGTTTATTTTACTGATTAACAATAAAGGGTTAGGGAATGAAAGAGATATTTGTTCAAATGACACAGTATTTTGAATCTTTGGGTATTTGGGGGTTAGCTCTTAATTCTTTTATAGAAAGTTTTTTTCTTGTACCTCCGCCTGATATTATTTTGAGTATTATGGATTTGGCTCAGCCTTCAAAAGCATTGTTTTTTGCACTTATTTGTACTATAGCTTCCGCATTTGGAGGTGCAGTCGGTTATGCAATCGGATTTTGGGGCGGAAGACCCGCTTTTAATTGGTTATTTAGAAAAGGCGGCAGAGAAAAATTTGAAGCTGTAGAAAATCTCTATAATAAATATGGAACCGCAGCAGTATTTTTTTCCGCATTTACTCCAATTCCATATAAAGTATTTACCATTGCAAGCGGTATATTAAATATGAATTTTTGGAAATTTATGATTGCAAGTTTTTTTGGCAGAGGATTAAGATTTTTTATTGTCAGTGTAGTATTAATGTTTTTCGGTGAAGCAATCAAACAGTATATTGAACTTGTAATTATTGCTTTAACAATCATTGTAATTGCTTTTTATGTAATTGTTTATAAAAAAAGAAAATCTTTTATTAAAGAATAACAGGTATAAACTATGATTATAACGGAACAGACAAACAAAGATACGGTTAATATAGATATTTCATCATCTTTTGAAATAGTAAAAATGATAAATAATGAAGATTTAAAAGTTGCTGTTGAGATATCTAAAAATTTGGAACAAATTGCTTGTGCAACGGATATTATAAGTGAAAATTTTTTAAAAGGCGGCAGATTATTTTATTTTGGAGCAGGAACATCAGGCAGACTAGGTGTGCTTGATGCTTCCGAGTGTCCGCCAACATTTAATACTCCTTCTGAAATGGTGCAGGGAATTATAGCAGGCGGTGATAAAGCATTAAGATATGCAATAGAAGGTGCCGAGGACAGTGTTGAACTTGCTCAAAAAGATTTTGAACAGCATAATATAACATCAAAAGATACGGTAGTTTCCATATCTGCAAGCGGTAACGCTAATTATGTCATTGAAATTTTAAAACTTGCAAAAAATAAATCGGCAAAAACAATAGCTTTAACCTGTAATAAAGAAGCCAAAATGAAGGATTATGCGGATATAACAATTTGTATAGAAACGGGAGCTGAAGCCATAACCGGTTCCACCAGAATGAAAGCGGGAACTGCACAAAAAATGGTGCTTAATATGCTTACAACAGGTGCTATGGTTAAAATAGGAAAGACCTACAAAAATTTTATGGTTGATGTAAAACCTACAAACATAAAATTAAAAGACAGAGCAATAAGAATTGTATCCGAAATAGCAGATAAAAACATTGAAATTGCAAAAAAGACTCTTGAAAATAACAACTATAAAGTAAAGGAAGCAATTTTACAGCTGAAATATAATGTGACCGAAGATAGAGCATCAGAGCTTTTATCTAAACATAACGGAGTCTTAAGAAAAGTATTTGACGAATTATTTGTATAAGTTTAAAATTAATAAATTTGCCCGAGCAAATTTATTTCGGCATTTTTCATTTGACCGATACCGAAAGCCGTAGGGCAGGCTTTAGCCTACCGAAATTTAAGATTTCATTTTTTGGCAGACTAAAGTCTACCCTGCTACTCCTATATTCTGCATTTCGTGATATTTTTTGATATTACTTTTATGTTATACTTCATCTATGAATTTAAAATATCTTCTGAATATTAAAAACATTTTTTCTTTTATTATTAATTTAAAAAGATATATCTCTTTTAATTTATTTTCTCTTATAGGCTGGTTTGATTTTATATTCTTTTTACTATTATATTCATATAGCAAAAGTGATACCTCCGGTTTAAGTTTTGTTTTTTATGGTGCTATGTATATTGCAACAACAAGAATTCTCTATTTTATATTTCTTTTATGTTTTAATGGTGTTAAAATAAAACAAAATAAATTTATAGATAATAAAATATATAATATATTTTTTCTAATGGGCTTAATTTATTTTTTCGTGACCTCATTAATTATATTGATTTCTATAATTTCTGTTTTTGTTGTTATCTTGTTATTTTATTAAATTATTTTAATAGATTTTTATTAATATAATGTA
>CAJONH010000185.1 GCA_905235825.1 Candidatus Gastranaerophilales bacterium | reverse complement strand
TCCGATTTCCTTTTCGCTTATTCCTGCATTTTCAAGTGCGAGTTTCATTACCTGTGCCATCATGTCAGAATTAGGATTAGTTATGTGAGTTCCGTCAGTATTTGTTGCAAAACCTGCTATTTCGGCATAGATGTTTGCTCCTCGTGCTTTTGCGTGTTCATAATCTTCCAAAATAAGCGTTCCTGCACCTTCACCGATAACGAGTCCATCTCTATCTTTATCGAATGGAGCAGGAGTCAGGTTCGGGTTGTCATTTTTCACGCTTGTTGCAAACAGAGTATCGAATACACCGACACTGCTCGGCCCGTATTCATCACTTCCTCCTGTTATCATAACTGTTTGAATTCCTGATTTTATTGTTTCATATCCGTAGCCTATTCCCATTGAGCCTGATGTACATGCTGTTGAAGTCGGAATAAGCCTTCCGTGTGTTTTAAAATAAAGAGATATGTTAACAGGTGCCGTATGAGGCATCATCCTTACATAAGAACCTGAATTCAGCATTTTTACTTCACGGTCAATACACATTGAATAAAAATCAAATATTGCATTCAAAGAACCGCTGGAGGAACCGTAACTTACACCGGTTTTACCGTTTGTTATAATTTCATCATCAAGTAATCCCGCATTTTCAAGTGCATCCTTTGCACTTATTACTGACATTAAAGCAACTTTGCCCATAGTTCTTGTTACTTTCCTCGTAAAATTTTCGGGAACCGTAAAGCCTGAAACAAGACCTGCTAATCTTGTATGAAGCCCTTTATATTCATCAAGTTCTTTTTGATAGGATACACAATTCTTATATACATTTAGTCTTTCAAATGCGGATTTTACAGTTGAACCTAACGGACTTACAATTCCCATGCCTGTAATAACAACTCTTTTTGTCACAGATAAAGACCTCCGTTAACTGATATAACCTGACCCGTAATATAAGATGCATCATCAGAAAATAAATAGTTTATTGCACTTGCAACTTCTTTTGCCGTACCTGCTCTTTTCATCGGTATAATTTCTTTTATTTTGTCTACAGGAATTTCAGATGTCATATCAGACTCTATAAGCCCCGGAGCAATACAGTTGACGGTAATATTACGTTTTGCGACTTCTCTTGCAAGAGCTTTTACTGCTCCGATTATGCCTGCTTTTGATGCACTGTAATTTACCTGACCTCTGTTTCCCGTTAATCCCGAAACTGATGACAGAGCAACAATTCTTCCGTTTCTTTGCTGTATCATACTAAGAATAACAGGTCGGAGTGTATTATAAAATCCGCCAAGATTTGTATTAATAACATTATCCCACTCAGCATCTTCCATTGCCGGAAAGGGATTATCGGCTGTAATTCCCGCATTTACAACAACTCCGTAGTATGCTCCGTATTTTTCAATATCTTTAGTTAATATTTCCCGACATTGTTCCCGATTTGTTACATCAAATTGGAGTATACGGACAATTCTGCCTTCTTGTTTTATAATTTCTTCCGTTTCTTTTGCTTTGTCCGTATTTTTATTGCAGTGTAAAACAATATTAAAACCGTTTTTAGCAAGATATATTGCCGTTTCTTTCCCAATTCCCCTTGATGAACCTGTTATCAGTACCGTTTTATTCATTTCAATCCTCTTGATAAACATTAACTGTTGCACTTGAAACTTCTTCTTCTTTTTCATTATAGATTAAACATTCAAAAGAATAAATTTCGGCAACAAAAACTTCTTTGACAAGTATATAATAGTTTTTTCCGAGAGAAAATTTTTTAAGTGCATTATTGTAAAGTCTTGTACCGAGTAAATAGCCCGATTTCGGAACTCTGCAATTATTTCTGTAATATGCATAACAGCCTATTGTTTGAGCCATATATTCAATGCCGACTGTTCCGTCAATTCCTTCAATGTCTTTATCGTAAAAAAGACTGTTTTCATCGATAGTTACACTGCTCTTTAACCATTTTCCCTCAAGCGAGTAATCAACAACATCATCAATTAATATCATAGGTTCTTTATGAGGCAGAATTTTTTCAAGATATTCTTTATTCTTCATTATGTTTTCCCAAAACTAAAATAGCATTAGTGCCGCCAAATCCGAATGAATTGCATACACATATTTCACATTGTTTAAAAATTTCATTTTTTTGTACAAGTCTTATTTTAGGCAGTGTTTCGTCATATTCTCCGTCATATATGTGCGGGTATAATTTACCGTTAAAATTATCAAGCAGCATACAGCAAAGAGCAGTTTCAATACCTGCCGCAGCACCAAGACAATGACCCGTCATTGGTTTTGTCGAACTTACGGGAATATTTTCTCCAAAAACAGAGTTTATTGCTTTTGCTTCCATAATATCATTAGCAATAGTACCTGTTGCGTGTGCATTTATATAATCAACTTCGGAAGGTTTTATTTTTGCTTCTTCGAGAGCTTGTGTAATTGCATTAACAGCTTCTTTTGCATCAGGGTCCGGAGTTGTGGAATGATATATATCGGAACTTTCTCCTATTCCCATTATTTCAACGGTATTTTTAACATTTTTTTCAATTATAAATATACTGCACGCTTCTCCTATATTCATGCCCGTTCTATTTTTACCAAATGGCAGAGAAGGTTTGTTAGAGAGAACTTCAAGAGAATTAAAACCGTATAACGGAACTTTTGCAAGTGTATCAACACATACAACAATCACACATTCGGCTGCATTATTGTTTAATAAATCACGGGCAAGCGAAAAAGCCTTTATTCCTGACGAACAGGCAGTTGATACGGTTGTATAAAATCCTTTTAAATTTAAATATTTATGCAAAAATTCAGAAGGATTAGCGAGTTCATAGTGTTTTGGATTATGTGTTTTTTCAAATTCTTCAACTCCTGAATTAGTTGTCGCAGCTACAATTGCAGTATTTTTTTCTCCGTATTCGCAAATTATATTTTCTATATTATCCTCTAATTTTTTTATTGTTTTTAATATAATACCGTTACATCGCAAATTATAGTCTTTATCCTTGATTTCAGGAAGATTTGCATTAATTTTTCCGGCATATATCCAATTATTTTTTATATATCCATCCAAATAACAAAAATCCCAAATACATCCTTGCAGAGATTTTCTGTATATCGTTTCAATATCATTGCCCAGATTACATATTGCATTATATGAAGTAATATTTATACTCATTTTAAACCCGCCTGTTATATAATATTAACATGAAATTAATTGAGTTTTATGTAAATAAAATTAAATATACAGAAGGCATTGAAAATGCCGATTTGAGTTTTATTAATCCGATTTTACGCCGTCGTTTAAGTTTATTGGACAGAGTAAGTGCAGCTTCTTTATATTCGTGCTTTAATGAAAAAATTCAAAATATTGTTTTTTCTTCCAAAACTGGAGAAATAGAGCGTCTTTTAAAAATAATTGCACAATATTCAACTGATGAAGAAATTTCCCCTTCTGTTTTTTCATCTTCTGTTCATAATTATGCCGTAAGTTCTTTTTTAATGAATGAAAAAAAAGCTGTTCCTTATACGGCACTATCTGCCGGAACTAATTCAATTTTTGCAGGTATTTTAACTGCCTGTGTTTCAAAATATTCGGAAAATTTATTTGTATATTCCGATATTGAAAACAATAACTATGTTTCTTTGTGTATACATATTTCAAAACAGAAAAATACACAGGCAGATAAGTATTTAATAAAGCCGTTTGAGGGGGCTCAAATCATATATACATTAAAAGATTTTGTTTCATTTTTTAACGGAAATACAAATAAACTTGAAACTGCTCATTATATATTAGAAAGAATTAATAATGACTAGGATAGTAAAAATTCTTCTTCTTTATATGAGTTTTGGAATTTTTGGAATAGGTGCGTTATTATTAAGATACTGTGTTTTAATTTTTCCCGAATATTTTATTAAAAATCGTGAAAAAAAATTAAAAATTTGCTTACGTATATTAAAAAAATCGTGGCAAATTTTTACTGCTTTTTTAAAATCAGTTAGAATAATTCAAATAAATAATGCTGAAGAAATAAAAAATATAAAAAATTCAATAATTGTTTCAACACATCCTTCATATATAGATGTCCTTGTTTTGATGTCAATTATACCAAATACAACATGTTTTGTTGCCGAAAAAATTTTAAGAAATCCTTTTTTTAAGGGCATGGCAGATTTATTGTTTATTTCTGATTCCAAAAATATTGATGAATGGGAAAAAACAGCAGTCGATATTCTTAATTCGGGCTTTAATGTTTTAATTTTCCCAATGGGAGAACGTCATAAAAAAAACGAAAAGCCTAAAATTAGAAAGGGAGCTGCTTTACTTGCTCAAAAATCAAAAAAAAATACAGCTATGATACAAATAGATACAAGCTATGATTTTCTTTCAAAAAATACTCCGATACATAAAATAAAATCAGAGCCTGTTATTTATAATTTAAGTTTTTTAGGGGAAATAAAAACAGAAGAATTGCTAAATAAATATTCTGATGATATAACTTTTAAACGGGAATTTACAAAAATAATAACTGACAATTTATATAAATAGACTATATAATCAATAAAATTGTTTATATAAATTTACAAAAATAAGAAAAAAACAAAAAAGGTGTCAATTTATTTTTTCTTTGAAACTTTATATAGAGTGTAGTGAGGTATAACAGGTAATAATGTCCGAATTTATTAAATATATATTAAATAAAGAGTTTCAGGATCTTATGAACATGGTATGGGGGCTTTAGACGGTCATGACTTTAGATTTTGGTTCCAAACTTGTATCTAAATTAGGCTCTCCTGATTCTAAAATTCCGCTCGGAATAAAAGATACTTTCAACAGCACAGGATATACTTATTTTTCTTATGGTGCAGGCGGCAGTGTTGAAGGTAAAGACAGATTTGTTGACGAAGTAGGTACCGGTGCTATATGGCTTTTCGGTATTCCTTTTTATAAAAAGCTGGTAGATAAAACAATATTTCCAAGATTAGGTATATCTCCCGATATTGATGTAAGAGTTGTTAAAGATAAAAAATACCTTAATCTGGCAATAAAAAGTGCTCCAAATGATGAAATATTGCAAGAATTGAAATATGCAGGCAAAAATGTTGGAAAAACCAAAGCTCTTGCCCTTGCTAAATTTGGAATTTCAATGGGACTAACGATGCTTTCATATTTCGGTTTAACAAAACTGAAACAAAAAATGACAAGACTCAACATAGAAAAAGAATTTAATGAAAAAATGAAAGCAGCTTCATTAACGGAACAACCCGATAAGAACGGTTCCGCCAACAAAAAGCCTGATATTTTTGCCGATTTTACACAATTCGGGAATACAAAAAAATCAAAAAACAATCCTTCATTTGGTTCTGCGGCAAAAGTCGCCGAAGAATTTATGTTAAATCCTGTAAAAAATATGATTATACTTGATGTCGGAATAACAGGAGAAAGACTTTCAAATGCAAGAACCGACGGTGAATTTAAAGAATATGCAATTAAAGAAGGTTCATTTCTGTTTTTTGTATATTGTGCAGATAAATTAATAAAACAGGGTCTTGAAACAGCCTCGCAAAAATTTTTAAAAATGCCTATATCGCTTGATGCTCAGTTTTTATCCGGCAATATGGCGGAAGATATCTTAAAGAATAAAGAAATGCAAAATCAGGTTAAAGATTTCGGCAGACAGTTTGCTGAAAATAAAGATACAAATAAACTGTATGAATTTATATTTAAAAATCAAAATCATACGGTGGTAAAAGCGGCTAAAGAATCAGGAATTATTGAAACAGTTACGGATAAATCGGGAAATATAAAAATTGATACCGGAAAATATATCGATCCTGACAAAATGAAAGAGCTTGCAAAAAATTTGGATGATTATATAGAATTAAGCAAAAACTCAACAGATATAAAAAAATATTTAAATAAAGTAAGAAATTTAAAAGTTGCTTCAACATTTTTAAGTATTGGAGCCTGCTGCTTCTCACTCGGTTATCTTGCCCCAAAATACATCTATGAGTCAAGGCATAAACGTCAAGACGGCAGCAGTGATTTTCATGTAAGAACGGAATACGAAAAAGAACTTGCTGCAAAAGCAGCACAAAAAACGGTATAGAAAATTTACTGTTTTATATAGAATTATCTGTCACATAATTTATAATTTTTGCTATTAATTGTATTTCTTTTTCTGATGCATTGTTTATTTTGTCAATTAAAACAGGCACTAATTCCTCTTTTGTTTTATGGTGGGAAAAATTAAAAAGCTGTGATATTTCACAGTTAAAACATATCGCAAGTTTTTCTATTGTCGACATTGTAGTAAAGCATCCTCCTGTTTCAAGATTACTTATTTGTTTTACATCAAGTCCGATTATTTCTGCCAATTGCTCCTGCGTAAGCGACTTATTTTTTCTTAACTCTCTAATTCTTTTTCCAAATAGCTGTAAGTTATTCATAATTTACCTTTTATAATTGTATAAACTATAAAATGCATTAATAAGTAAATTAAATTTCTTTAAACTCTTGAAAAATAGAAATTTAATTGCTATATTTAAATTAAATAAGAGATTTATACATGAAAAACATTTTAAAAATATTAAAAAAAGATAATATAGACAATCCGCCTTATGATTACTATTTTCTAAAGAATTTAGATGAAAGAGAATACCCTTTGTATTTAGCTAAATTGTTTTATATTAATACGGGAGAAAAACTGCCGTTGAAGTATGATTTTAAAAATAGCAGCAGTAGGGTGGACTTTAGTCCACGCAGACAAGGTTTTGGAAGTTGG
>CAJONH010000184.1 GCA_905235825.1 Candidatus Gastranaerophilales bacterium | reverse complement strand
CCAACTTCCAAAACCTTGTCTGCGTGGACTAAAGTCCACCCTACTGCTGCTATTTTTAAAATCATACTTCAACGGCAGTTTTTCTCCTGTATTTAATTTAAACAGCTTTGCTAAATAACGTGGATACTCTTTTTCATCTAAATTTTTGAGGAAGTAATAATCCCATGGCGGGTTTCCTATTCCGTCTTGAAATTTCATAAATTGAAATATTATATAAAATATCGTCATTCTGTTTTTTTCATACATACATATAACCATACAATGTAATGTTATATTTCAGTATATACTCATAATATTATATTGTCAAGTACGTTGTAGGGTGTAATGTTATGTCATTCGATAGAAAATTAATGAAAAACGGTAATGGTTGGGCATTATGTATAAATTCGGTTATATTAAACCTGATTGATGTAAATCCTGAAACTGATATGGTTAAATATACTATTGAAAACGAAAAATTAATAATAGAAAAAAGTAATAAAAAAATAGAAAAACTTTAATAAAGCATTAGATATTCGAATATATCGTACACAATCTGCTGTCAAGTAAAAATTTTTAAAAAGTGTACAAAAAAACAATTATTAACGATTGTTAATTCAAATTTTTTATTAATAATACAAAGGGCATGGGCAAATGTAAAAAATAATTAAAAAAATTTATCTTGTAGACAGAGTTTGTGAGAACTACTATTAATGTATTCAGGGACGGAGAAAAATTAAATAAGTGAGTACTTTGGCGGCTCGGATGACGATGCGGCAGAGTGCGAAACAGAATTAGATATCGAGAGGAGTGGTGGCTTAATTTTCTTGGGAGATAAAATAAAACATAAAATACAAAAAAATCAGATAAAATGATTGGTTAGAATATTATTAAAGAAAATTTAGTCTTGCGAGAATAGGGGTTTGGTAAAAAGTTCAGTGAGTCTGAACTTTTTTTGTGAAGAAAATACGAAACCGGATTAGATATATTTGAGTTTTTTACATTGACTCGTTATATAATAGAAGCAAAGGGAGTTTAATATGAAAAGAGCAATAGTTATTGTTATAGATTCAATGGGAATAGGTGCAATGAAAGATTGCACAGATTATGGAGATACACGGGAATGCAATACATTATGTAATGTGGCAAAAGCCGTAAACGGTTTAAAAGCTCCTAACTTTTATAAATTAGGACTTGGAAATTTAGGAAATGTTGAAGGAATTTCAAAAAATCCTAATGCCATAGCTCAATACGGAATTATGAAGGAAGCATCAAAAGGGAAAGATACAACAACAGGTCATTGGGAGATGATGGGGCTGATTTTGGATAAACCTTTTAAAGTCTATCCTAAAGGATTTCCCGATGAAATAATCAATAAATTTATAAAAGAAACAAATTGTAAAGGAATACTTGCTAATTATCCCGCATCGGGAACAAAAGTTATAGAAGATTTTCATACGGAACATTCAAAAACAAAATTTCCTATTGTATATACAAGTGCCGACAGTGTTTTTCAAATTGCCGCTGATATCGATGTTATACCGTTAGAAACACTTTATAAATGGTGTCAAATTGCACGTAATATATTGACTGATGAATATAATGTTTCAAGAGTTATTGCCCGTCCTTATCAAATGATTGACGGAAAACCCGTGAGAATAGGAGCTAAAAGAAGGGATTACTCGGTTGAGCCATTTAAAGAGTCAACTCTTGATATTATTTTAAATAATAACGGAAGTGTTCTGGGAATAGGAAAAATTGAAGATATATTTGTCGGTAAAGGTATATCACACGCAATTCATACGGGAGGAAATACCGAAGGATTAGAGATAACGTTGAAAGCAATAAAAAATGAATTGAATTTAAGTGAATTAAAAACTAAAAAATATGATATTGAAAGTTTTGATAAACAATTCATTTTTACAAATTTAGTTGATACGGATATGCTGTACGGTCATAGAAACGATTATAAAGGATATGCCCGTGCTATCGAAGAAATAGACAGTTATATTCCTAAAATAATTAATGCAATGACTGATGATGATTTGTTAATATTCACTGCAGACCACGGATGCGACCCTACTGTTCAAGGTACAGACCATACAAGAGAACAGGTTCCTTTGTTGATATATTCAAAAAATATAACAGGCTCTCAGCTTGATGATATCAATACATTCAGCTATATTTCAACAAGAATACTTGATTGGTTTGAAATATAAGCATAATTTGTAATTTATATATAAAATAAAATGTGATATAATTTTCTTATGAAATAGAAATAATAAAGGGGTTATGATGTGCGATGCTTGCACTTTAATTAATTATTTTATTATAGAAGATTCTGATATATTAATAAGAATAATATTTTCCATAATATTAGGCAGTATTATAGGTTTTGAACGTGAAATAACAAATAAATCGGCAGGTCTTAGAACTCAAATTCTTGTTTGTTTGGGAGCTTGTATCTTTACAATATTGTCAATTAACGGTTTTTCAACTGCAATTACACTTTACCCATTAGGTGATCCTTCAAGGGTTGCTGCTCAAATAGTTACAGGTATAGGTTTTATAGGTGCAGGAACTGTTTTAAGACAAGGTTTAACCGTTACGGGGCTTACAACCGCTTCAACATTATGGATGGGTGCTGCTATCGGCATGGCTTGCGGATGCGGGAAAATCAGTATCGCTGTTGTTTCGACCATTCTTGCTGTTGCTGTTCTTGTTTTAATCAGAATTTTTGAATACAGAATACTCCCCAGAAATCAAAAACATTTAAAAAAAATAAAATTTTCTTTCTTATGTCCGGAAGAAGATTATGAAGAAATTTATAAAAAACTCGAAGAATTATTTCCCGAAATTATTGATTTTAACCACAAAACAGCAGAAAATGACGAATTAAAAATATCTGCTAAAATTTATTCCGTTGAAAAAGCTCCCGTAATGTATATAAATAAAAAACTTTCAGAACTCGATGCAATTCACGAATTAAGTGTTAAAGAAATTTTTGAATAAATTTTTGCAATTATCGCACTATTCTTTGCTGTTTCGTAATCTTGAAATATTCTTATAATTAATCCAAGCACAACGCTGAAGCCACAGTGAACACACCAGCTAAGCAGGTGGTTTATTTTCATTTCATGACAATAAAAAAGACCAAACTATAAAAGTTTGGTCTTTAATTTATTAGTTAAATTTAATTAGCTGTTAATTTTATCAACAACACCGGCACCAACAGTACGTCCGCCTTCTCTTATAGCAAATCTCATACCTTGTTCGATAGCAACGGGAGCTATTAATTCAACATCCATAACAACGTTATCACCGGGCATTACCATTTCGCCGTCGAATTTAATTGAACCGGTAACATCAGTTGTTCTGATATAGAATTGAGGTCTGTAACCGGGGAAGAAAGGAGTATGACGACCGCCTTCATCCTTAGTTAAAACGTAAACGTTTGCTGTGAATTTTGTATGAGGCTTAATTGTACCGGGAGCTGCTAATACCTGACCTCTTTGAATATCAGATTTATCAACACCTCTTAATAAAGCACCGATATTATCACCTGCTATACCTTCATCAAGAAGTTTACGGAACATTTCAACACCTGTAACGGTTGTTTTCTTTGTATCGCCGAAACCAACGATTTCAACTTCCTGACCAACTTTAACTTTACCACGTTCAACTCTGCCTGTAGCAACAGTACCACGACCTGTGATAGAGAATACGTCTTCAACAGGCATTAAGAACGGTTGATCCGTAGGACGATCGGGAGTTGGAATCCAGCTG
>CAJONH010000183.1 GCA_905235825.1 Candidatus Gastranaerophilales bacterium | reverse complement strand
GTTTTTCTGTTGTTTCAATAAACAAAATAACGGTATTACGAATATGATTTTCAGATTTTTTCTTTTCGTAAAATCTGAAAATTAATTGGTTTATTAGCATTTCATTCCAACAAAAAAAGACTTCTTTTAGAAGTCTTTTTTATTGGTACTCCCAAGGGGATTTGAACCCCTGTCGCATCCGTGAAAGGGATGTGTCCTAGGCCTCTAGACGATGGGAGCCTGCTGACAATTAATAGTTTATCCGAAGCATAAATCATAGTCAAGCATTTTATTTATTTTTTATGAATTTTTTAAATAAAAAAGAGATTTTTTATTTTAATGCTATGACATTGTTTTTCTAATTTGATTTTTTGATTTTTCTATGGAATTAACTTTCTTATTAATTTCTTTGATTTGTTCAGCAAGAACTCGTCTTTGTTCTTTCAATAATTTATATTGAGTATCTATTTCCTGATATTTTGCCTGATAATCAAGAAGTTCATTTCTTATATTAACTTGTGCACTGTCAAGTTCGTATAAGGCATTACTAAAGCTGGAAGATTGTCCTGATACGGAATTTTGTGCGTAAGATGATACTTCTTTTGTTTGAGTTTCAATGCTTTTATTTGTACCTGCTGCCGCATTAACTTTCTGTACAGACGGTTGTGAAGCTGTCGATTGATATTCGGCAGGGTCATATACCAATCCTTCCGCATAAGCAGATAAAGATGTAAATGTTAAAATTAATAATAGTGCGATTTTTCTTTTCATAACGTTCCCTCTATACTTTATATTACTATATTATTACATCTGATAAATTTTGGGCAATAATATAACAGGTTGATTTCATTTAAGGCAATTTTTTTTTTATTTTGTTTTAAAACAAAATAAATAGTGGAAAGTTTAGATTGAAAAAATAAAATGGAAGTATGTTATCAAAAATCGGTAAATCAGCTTTTAAGCGAATATAACAGTTTAAACAAAAAATATAAAAAACAAATTAATTTTTCAAATATAAATCAATTAGAAAAAGATACGGTATGTTTTTTTTCTGTAAATAAATGTAAAAATCCTTATATTAAAAAATTTAAAAAATTAACATCCGATTTTAAATTATCATTTAAATCTCAAAATAATATAGATATTGAAAATCAAAATGCACTTGTAATGGGACAATATAAACGTGGATTTGATAAAGAAATAAATCAGAGTCTAAGACTTGGCATAGCAAGTCCTGACACTATGAGCAAAATTAATTGTATAGATAAAATTTTTGAGCGGGTAAAACCTTCCGAGTCTGATGTTATATTATACAGGGGTATTCATATAAGACAAAATTCATCCTATAGTGAAAAATTAAATAAATTGAAAACAGGCGATATACTTGAAGAACCGGCATATTTATCAACAACATCAAATTTAAAAACGGCAGCAATGTTTTCGGGTGAAAGCGGAAACGGATATTTATTTGTCATTAATGTTCCAAAAGGAAGTAAAATGGTTGAGGTAGAATCATATCGTGGAAATGAGAATTATGATATTGTCGCAGGTCTTATAAACGATGAAGAAGAAATGTTACTTCCAAGAGGGGTTAAGCTCAAAATAAATAATATTACAAAAGATAGTTCAGCTACTGTTATTAATTGTGAATATATAGGGTCTGAATCTAAAGAGATAAAAGAATTAAACTTAAATTCTCCCGATGAAATATTGGATTTTAAGCTGAAAAAAATATATAATCAGCCTGATACGGCAAATGATAAATTTTTGTTAAGTGTAATGAATGAGTGTCTTAATTCTGATTTGGATAGAAGCAATAATATAATTGATATTGTTAATATTATAAAAGACAGAACAATATATACACAAGATTCTTCCCATATTACAACACTATTGAAGCAGAGTAAAGGCGGAATTTTGACGTTTTATGACAGAAACAAAAATTATGATGAAATGTTGAAGTTATTAAAAGAATTAAAAAAATACTCGCAGATAAACGGATATCCCATAACAATAGAAGGTAATATAGACTATGCAATAAAAAACGGACTAAGTTTATCATCGGATACCATTAAAATTTTATCGGATAACGGATATTTGCCGAAATCTAATCAGGTTTCGCTTTAGATTCCAAATACCTTATAGTCAAAAGTAAATTCAATATCAACTTTATCCCCTTTAAATTCGGAAGGCAAAGGATTAAATGCCGTCAATTTAACTGCATTTAAAGCCGAATCATCAACATCCCTTATCCCGGAAGATTGTTTAATTTTAACATTTAACAAACGGCCGTCTTTTGCAATAGAAAATAATAAGACAACACGTTTACTTTCTTGCCCTTTCGGCGGATGCCAATTTTTTTTGATTTTGGCTTGAAGTTCTTGCATGTAAGGAGCAAAATCAGGTTCTTGTTTTGCAGGTTTATTAACTGTTTGTTCCGATATCCGCTGATTATTTTTTGTGTTATCGTCTGAAATAAATGTTGGAATAAATACCAAAAGATAAATTTTTACAAAAAATGAAACAGCAATAAAAAATAATATTATCCTGATAAAACTTCGTTTTTCTTTGAATTTATCAAATAATTCCTCTATCCAATTACTCGAACTTGTTATTTCATTAAAGTCTTTTATATTATCATAATTATAACCGCCTGTAATTTTTCCTCGCATAAATAATAATATTATTTCTAAAATAATGCCTGTTGTGAAAAATAAAAAGCAGAGCTGCAACGGCATAACAAAACAAAAATTAAATAATCCAAACAAAAATACAACAAAAGTATTTAAAAAATTATTTATTTCTCCGTTAATATCATTTAATCTTCTAATTATATTTGAAGCCGATAAAATAAAATTCAAAAATAAACCTGTCATAAACAAAAATTTCAAATTTATCGGTGCTTCAAAGAATATGTCATCTAAACTATATAAATCAGAAGAAGTTTGAATATTAGAAAACAGCCATATCGGATACGGAAGTATGAAACAAAAAGCAATAAAGGAAATTACAATAATATTTTTTAAATAATCACATCTTCCTATAACTCCTTCAAAGCCAAATAATTTTGTATTTAATTTTAAATTATCTTCCATACTGTTTATTCCATTATTTTATATAAAAAATAATATTACCTTCATATAAAGATTTCAAGATTACAAAAAATTGGCTCGTAAATAATGTAATTGAAAATAAAAAATGTGAAAGCATATACGAAACTCCGTTAAATTGCATACTGAAACAGCAGATAAAAGTGCGTTTTTAGCACTTTTGGGGTTGAAGTTTGCAATTTAGGAGAGAAGTATCCGCTTGAATATTTTTTGTTTTCAATGTACAAACCATTACTTGATTAATACTCTCAAAAATTGAGAAATTTATTGAATTTATAATATAAATTTTTTATAATAGTAGAAAACAGGCAGAATAGAAATGTTATATTTTAGAATATTTTTAATACTATATGTTTTACCGTTAATGTTTTTAACAATGATTGCATTATTATTTGATAAATCTGAATGGGTAAAATATGTATGGATATATGGTACATTTGCAATTTTGGTTATAATTATTGCGGTAAAAATTTTATTTGCCATTTTGGGATTAATAGGGTAAAGGAGAATAAATTAATATGGGAAATTTTGTAAAAAAGGCAGCAGGTATTGGTTTGGGAATAATTGCAATAATAATTTTAATGGCATTTTTTTCAACCTGTACGGTAATTAAACCCGGAGAACGTGGAGTAATGGTAACTTTAGGAAAGATTAGCCCCGTAGTTTATCCTGAGGGTATGCATTTTGTAACGCCGTTTATTTCTCATATTTATGCGTGGGATGTTAAAACGCAAAAAATTAATCCTTCAACTACGGTATTCACAAAAGATATTCAACAAGCAAGATTATCTTATGTGGTAAATTATAATTTAATACCTGCCGATGTTGCAAAAATGCACAGAGAAGTAGGGAAAGATTATCAGGATAAAATTATTATCCCCACAGTCGAAGGAACAATAAAAAACGTAATCGGTACATGGAATGCGGTTGATTTAATCGGAAACAGAGCAAAAGCTACTTCCGATATATTGGTATTATTGAAAGAAAATTTAATTGATGATTATATTAACGTAACAGATTTTCAAATTGTTGATATTGATTATTCGGATGCTTTTGAAAGAGCCGTAGAAGAAAAAGTAACAGCGGAACAACAAGCACAAAAGGCAAAAAATATAACGGTACAGGTGCAGGAAGAAGCAAAACAGCGTGTATTAAAGGCAGAAGCAGAAGCAAAAGCCATTCAATTACAAGCTCAAGCATTAGCAAACAATAAACAGTTAGTAGAGTTGGAATACGCTAAAAAATGGGACGGTCATTTACCTCAATATATGATGGGTAATACCGTACCGTTTGTGAATATAGGCCGCTAAAAGATAGTATTAATTAATGATTTGTGAATTGAAAATAAAAAATATTCAAGCGGATACTTCTCTCCTAAATTGCAAACTTCAACTCAAAAAGTGCTAAACAACGCACTTTTATCTGCTGTTTCAGTATGCAATTTAACGGAGTTTCGTATATGTTTGAATATTTTTTTATTTTCAATTACATTAATTAGTTAATACCCACTGCTCAAAATAATTATTGTATATTATCCGTGTTTGATATAAATTATAAAAAGCAGACTCTTTAAAGGTTTTTTATGGATGTTTCAGTTGTTATAGTCAATTATAATACTAAAGATTTAATTCTTGACTGCATAAATTCAGTAATAGAAAAAACTAAAGACATTAATTATGAAATTATTGTTGCAGATAATAATTCTGCTGATGAGTCTGTTTCGGCAATAAAAAATAAATTTCCGTCCGTAAAAATTTTGGAACTTGAAGAAAATATAGGTTTTGGCAGAGCAAATAACAAAGGTATAAAAATCGCAGGCGGTAAATATATTTTTTGTTTAAATCCGGATACGGTTTTGCTTAATAATGCCATAAAAATTCTTTTTGATTTTATGGAAGCTCATGAAGAAGCAGGTGCTGCAGGCGGAAATCTTTATGATAAAAATTTAAAACCATGCTATTCATTCGGTTACGGTGATGATATTATATCGCTTTTATTCAGAAAAACCATTCTAAAATGGACTCATAGACCTGTTTTTAGACGAATAAAAGATTATGAAAAAAACAGAGATAAATCAAAAGTTCAAGAAGTAAATAATATAACCGGTGCAGACCTTATATTAAGAAAATCCGTTTTGGATAAAGTCGGATGTTTTAATGAAAAATTTTTTATGTACTTTGAAGAAACCGAGCTTGAAACACGAATAAGACGTGCAGGATATAAAATCTTTTTTGTACCCGAGTCTAAAATTATTCATTTTGAAGATAAATTTCGTAACAACAAGCATAAAAATAAGCATTTTCAGGAAAGTTTTGTTGAATATTACAGAATATGCTATGGTGAAGCGTGGGCTGAAATAGCAGAATTTCTTATAAGAAAAAGGATGAAAAAATGACGGCATATAATATAGCACTTTTGGCAGGCGACGGAACAGGCAAAGAAGTTACGGATGAAGCCGTAAAAATTTTAAAAGCAGTCAGCGAAAAATATTCGTTTGATTTAAATTTTGAGCCGGCTCTTATAGGCGGATGTGCTTATGATGAATATAAAACACCATTGCCCGAAAGTACTTTAAATATTGCAAAATCTGCCGATGCCGTATTATTGGGTGCTGTAGGCGATTGGAAATATGATACTCTGCCGCCCGATGTTCGTCCAGAAAAAGCACTGCTGGGTATAAGAAAAGCATTAAATTTATTTGCAAATCTTCGTCCTGCAACTGTTTATCCCGAGTTAACCTCGCTATCTCCCTTAAAAGAAAATGTTGTTGCGAATACCGATATAATGATTATTCGTGAACTCACGGGTGATGTTTACTTTGGAACTCCGAAAGGTATAGAAACAAAAAACGGCGAAAGATACGGATATAATAACATGTGCTATTTTGAAAGCGAAATAAGAAGAATTGCACATGTTGCATTTAAAGTAGCAATGCAGAGAAATAAAAAAGTCTGCTCCGTTGATAAGGCTAATGTTCTTGATGTTTCAAGATTGTGGCGGGAAATTGTAACGGAAGTTTCAAAAGAGTATAAAGAAGTTGAATTAAATTATATGTATGTTGATAATGCTGCTATGCAGATAATTCGTAACCCAAAACAGTTTGATGTTATATTAACGGGTAATATATTCGGCGATATATTATCCGACGAAGCATCAATGCTTTCGGGTTCTTTGGGATTACTGCCCAGTGCCTCTTTATCCGATACAAAAAATGCAATGTATGAACCCATTCATGGCAGTGCTCCCGATTTAAAAGGACAGAATGTTGTTAATCCTATTGCAACAATTCTTTCTGCCGCCATGCTTTTAAAATATTCTTTTAATATGAATGAAGTTCATGATGATATTGTAAATTCGGTAAGAAAAGCACTAAAAGACGGCTACAGAACAAAAGATATTGCTCAAGACGGTACAAAAACAATAGGCACAAGCCAAATGGGAGATATAATAAAGCAAAATATCTTAATCAAATAATTAAAATTGACCTATATTTTTAATATGTTCAATTTTAGGATTTTTAATGCCTATAATTGCAATACCGTCTAATCTGAAAGATTTATAATTATTTTTATTGTTATTGTTCATATAAGCGTAAATAGCTGTATATATTTTGTGTAATTTTGAATTATTTATTGCTTCAAACGGATGCCCGAAATTTAAAGTTGTCCTTGTTTTTACTTCGACAAAAACAAGTGTATTATTTTCAGCGGCAATAATATCAATTTCGGCATTTTTAGAATAGTGCCAATTTTTTTCTATTATTTTATATCCTGAGCGTTTTAAATAATCTTCAGCTATTTTTTCGCCTGCTCTGCCTTTTATTACATTTTCTTTTAAATTCATAATTTGATTATAACAAAATTTTGTGTTAAAAAATATTTGTTATGAAAAATGAAAAGAAAACAATTTTAATAACCGGAGCTTCCTCCGGAATAGGCAGAGAAACTGCATTAAAACTGGCGAAACTGGGACATACCGTTTTTGCGGGAATAAGAAGAAAAATTGATAAGATTGAACTTGAAGAATTAAATTCTAATATAAAAGGAGTTTACATTGATGTTACAAATGCATCAAGTATTGATAAGGCCTTCTGGTATGTTTTAAAAAATACGGATAAAATAGATGTTTTAATAAATAATGCAGGTATTGTTGAGGCTTCTCCCGTTGAATTTATTGATTTAAAAAGATTAAAAGAACAGTTCGACGTTAATACTTTTGGTGCTGTTGCCGTAACCCAAAGATTTATGCAGCTGTTAAATAGCTCAAAAGTAATAAATATAAGTTCGATGGCTGCATCGGGAATTTTTCCTTATATAGCTCCATATTGTGCTTCAAAACGTGCCATGGATATTTTAATGAACAGTTTTGCACTTGAAAATAAGAATAATATTAAAGTTATTTCTGTAAAACCTTCTGCAATAAAAACTCCTATCTGGGAAAAATCCATAAAAAAAGGAGAGGAGGCTTTTGGGCAATTAAAAGAATTCGAGCGAAATAAATATCAGAAAGAATTTGATTACGTAAAAAAACAGGCAGATAATTCATCCAAAAAAGGACTTGAAATATATAAAGTTACGGATAAAATAGTTGAAATAATTAACTCAAAAAACCCTAAGCCTTCTTATAATATAGGTTTAGGTGCGGTTTTTGCCGAAATTATCTCAAAATTACCGCAAAATATTATTAATTGCATAATAAAGTTAAAATTAAGGTAATTAGATTTCGTTTTAATTCAAGGCTTCTTCCAGTCCTATATTTTTAAGTTTTTTTTCAAGTTTTCTGTTCCACGGCAAATCTTGTCTGAAAATATATTCATAACCGGTAACTTCACCTTCCGAGAAGGTTTTTAATTGTTCATCGCACAGTTTTTCAAAATCTTTTCTTACATTTTCGGTAAATTCATGACGTTTAAAATCACAGTTTTCTTTTGTAATAATAATAGGTTCGCCTACCTCACACAAGCATTCGGGTCTATCCTCACGTAAAAAAGTATAATTTACGGCAACGGGAATTAAATTAACTCCGCCGTGTTTTTTTGCAATATTTTGAGCTATATAAACAAAGCCCGATTGAAATTCAATAGGACGGTGATTGGGGGGATTTACGATGCCCTGAGGAAATATCCAAAAACCCATATCGGGAGATTTTAAATCATCTATAATATATCTTAATGATTCCATTGCAGCCTGAGCCGAGGCTTTATTGACAGGGAATGCACCTGCAAGTGAAAACATTGGAAATCTGTTCATTTCTTCTATCATCATTCTTACACGTTTAATTTTAAAAGCCCTGCGCATAAGATTATAACCGACTATGCCGTCCCACCAATTCATGTGAGGGGCATAAAAAATTGAAGGAAAATTTTTATTTCTTTTTTCATTATATGCTTCAATATTTTTTATTCTGAGGGCATAAAAACGATGGCTCAGCATTCTAAAGAAAACTCTGTCGGCAAACCAAACCCAAAACGGTATATTTTTTGCCTTCCGAAACTTTTCTTTCCTGTTTCTGAGTCTTGTAGGAGGAATATGGGAATATAAATTCTCTGTCTTTTGCATACTCATATTTAATCTGGTTTCGCACTCTGCCGCCGTGTCAACCCCGCCGGCAAAGTGCTCACTTTTTAAAGTCACCACTCCCAAATTCCGTTCACACCCTTCGGGCTTATCACGAAATTTGCTCGGGCATCCTAAAATCAAAATAATTATATCATAATAAAAATTTTTTTGTGCAAACTCATTTCGTAACAATACTGTAAATATAAAAGAGCAGTATTATAAATTATATCTTATATTGTGCTATAATTCATTCAGAATAATGGAGAAATATATGGAACAAACAAAAGAAATTACATCGGATAAATTTGCAAGTATAATTGCAAGAATTTTGGATGATAAGCAGGCAAAAGATATAAAAATTTTAAATATATCAAATATTTCAGTACTTGCAGATTATTTTGTAATTTGTTCTTCCGAGTCAACCACACACGTTAAAGCACTTACCGGCTATGTGAGGGAAAAAATAAAAGATTTATTTTCAAGAATTCCGATAGGTGAAGAAAATGATACAAAAAATCGTTGGAATTTATTGGATTACGGTGATGTAATAGTTCATGTTTTGCATAGGGAAGAACGTGAAACTTATGCTCTTGAACGTTTTTGGAATCATGCATACTGCATGGAAGAAAGTGAATGGAAAGAAAAATCAAAAGAATATACAGATTATAGGGATAATATCAACTGATTTGAAAGGAATGAAAATGAAAAAAATTTGGACTGTTAGTTTATTAACATTAGTTTGCATGATGTTTAATTTTGCCTTTGCGGCAGATATCTTTGATGCTTTGGGTAACTTGACTCCGGAACAAAAAAGACAAATGTCAAATATATATAATAATTATCAAATTAAAAATAATGAACTTTTGACACGCATTTTAAGTTATACAGATAAAATAGCAAATTTGCAGTTAAATTCAGAAAAAACAAAAGAACAAATAGCATTATTAACAGGTGCCTATGAAAGAAATATTTCTACTTTAAAAAATCAGCAGGAAATTCTGCAAAAAGAAACAGATGCCTTATATCAATTAGTTTTAACTTCAACTCAATACAAGCAGTTTCAGGAATTACAACAAAAAACACAGGATGCATTTAATAACTTTTTACAAAAATAAAAGGAGAATACAATGAAAAAAATATTAGCAAGTTTAGCTTTGACTGCCGCATTAATTGTCACATTTGCTGCAAATGCATTTGCAGCCGTAAAATCCGTAAGTGATATTAATTCTAAAATGGACAGTTTAAACCAACTCGGAAGTTATGATTTTCATCGTTTTATTAATAAAAGTGATTTGATAGGTGAAAGACTTCAAAATTACAATATGCTTACGGCACAATATCAAAATAATGCAATCGTTGCGGAAGAAACTATGAGAGGTATCATAAATCAAATTAATGTTTTAAGCGGGTCTTCCGATATTTCTGATATGGAAAAAACAATGCAAATCACAAAATTATTGCAGGAAGCTGATACAGCATTATATGATATAGATTCTAAAACAATTCAATATTTGTATTCAGTAAGACCTCTTATGCCTACTTTGACTTATCAAAAATATTCTAAAAAATTTAAAGAATATTATAATGAATTAAAATTAACCAACAGTAAAATAGTTTCAAAATAATTAAATGAATGGGTGCTGTCTAAAAAGTCTGATTTTTGAGATATATCGGCTTACAGTTTCGGGATGATGTATTGTCTAAATTTTAGGGTGAAGAATCTCTTATTTCTCAAAAATCAGACTTTTTAGACAGCCCTTTCTTTTTTATCAAGTCCGTAAAACAGTATTTATTGTAAAAATATCTGTAATTGTGATACAATAGTCTTGATAATATGAGCAATGTAAATACAAACAAAAAAATAAAAAAGCAAATTGATAAATTTCAAAAGTCAGGAAACATACAAAAGGCTATTGAAACTTGTCAGGATGCAATTTCGCAAAATGAAAATGATGCCGAATTACATATAAAACTCGGTGATTTATATATGGAATGGCATCTTGATATTCATCAAATCAGGCAATATGCCGATGATGCCATAACGGAATACCAGCGTGCTCTTGAATCCTGTATGAATTCTTCAGAAATTTATTTTAAATTAGGCATGGCTTTTTATTATAAACGTGAACTTGATAAAGCGGTTAATTACTTTAAACTGGCTCTTGAATATAATACAAAACTTGCCGAAGCTCATTTTATGATAGCTCAAATATTTATGAAAAAAGGTGATTTTTTGGAAGCGGTTGAATCAGCCCAAAGAGCTGTTAATATTGCACCTTTTTCTTCCTCTCGTTCATATTATCTTATATATAATATTATGTCGCTTTCACCTTCCAGAACAAAATGGTATCAAAGATATCCTAAATTAATAGCATCGGTGTTAACTTTGCCTTTTGATAAGTATGCAAGAAAAGAATTTGTAAATCGTTTATCATATCTGAAATTTCTTCCCGTACTAATTAAAACATCAGTTATGATATTTTTTAAAGGATTTACAAGTGAAGTCCTTGATATATACAGAGAAACTTTAGATAAAGCTCCGGGATTTGTTGAATTATACATTAATTTAGGAAGGGTTTATTACGAATTAAAGCGTTACGAAGATGCTATTTGTGAATATAAAATGGCAATTTGGCTTGACAGCTTAAATGCAAGAGCTCATTATTATCTCTGTCAGTTATACGAAGAACAAAGAGATTATGACAATGCTATTGAAATATGTTCAAAGTTAATTGAATTGCAGCCTCACGTTGCGGATTTCCATTGTAAATTAGCTCAATATCTTTATTTAAAAGGTGATATTGAAGAAGCTGTAAACCACTATCAAACCGCGGTCACATTAAATCCGAGTTCGGAGTGGACAAGTGTTGTAGCTCAGACTTTAGGTTTTATTTTTCAAGAAAACATTAAAAATCTTGATGCCGCAATAAGTTCTTATCAATGTGCATATCAGTTAAATCCTAATGATATTGATATTTATTTAAATCTTGGTAATGTATTTTTTGAAAAAGAATCTTTTGATAACGCATTAACCGTTTATAAAAAAGCTCTTGAATTTGCCCCGAATAATGCCCGTCTGCATTGTAATTTGGGATATTTATACTGGGGTAAAGGCGATACGGAAGAAGCTATTAAAGAGTATGAAAAAGCTATAAAATACGATAATTCTTATGATATAGCCTATAATAATCTTGGTGTTATATATCTAGATGACCTCGGAAAAGTAAAAAAAGCTATAGAATTATTTGAAGCAGCAAGAAGATATAATCCTAATTATGCACTTGCCGCATACAATTTAGCCCGCTCGGTAGCGATAACGGGAGATAAAATAGAAGCCGCAAAACTTTATCAGGTAGCTTTTGATATAAATAATTATACGAAAGAACTTGATCCTGCTGATATTGAAGAAAAAATACAGGATTTATTTACATAATGGAATATATTCAGGAAATAAGGGTTTTATATGGGGATACCGATGCTTACGGGGTTGTCTGGCACGGTGCTTATACAAAATGGTTTGAAGCCGCACGGGTTGAAGCTGTTGAAGGTTCATTAGGTTTAAATCTTGCTGAGCTTGAAGCAAACGGCATTTTATTTCCCGTTGTTGAAATGAACATAAGATATAAATCTTCAGCTAAGATAAACGATAAAATTATTATAAAAACTCATATAAGTGAAGTAAAACCAATAAGTGTAACTTTTGAAAGTAATGTTTATGATAAACTGACCGGTGTTTTAAGAGTAACAGGACGTGTTACAATTGTAACAGTAAATCCGCAGACAGGTAAAATGTATCGCAGAATGCCGGAAAATCTCCTGACTGCTTTTCAAAATGCCAAAATTTGATTAAATTTTGGCAACGATATATAAAAGCAGGTCAGCTTGGTAAAGCCGACCTGCTTTTATAATATAAACTAAACCTTTATTTAAATAAATATTCAACCGGAACTTTAAAATATTCAGCAATCTCAATAAGTTTTTTCAAACTTATGTATCGTTCAAAACGT
>CAJONH010000182.1 GCA_905235825.1 Candidatus Gastranaerophilales bacterium | reverse complement strand
TGATTTGTCAATCAAGTTGTCACAAGATTTCAAATTTGTACGATGTGATTGGCTTGTATACAAAAACAAACTTTATTTTAACGAACTGACTTTTACACCGTATTCGGGATTTATGAAGTTCGATAAAAAACGGAATAAAAAAATGGGAAGCAGTATTAATTTGGAGGTCAATGAATGAATTTAGATATAATAGAAGGACTCAGTCAACAGCAAATAGTCGATTTATATAATGAAGTTATTGACACAAATAATAATTCGGAAATTATAGGCAGTACATATTGTGTCTATTGTCCTGATTCGGGATTTTACGGCTGTAAATATTATCCCGGAGCACCTATGTCTACGGGTTATGCCGGATGTTGGACTGATTATGGAGCAGACAACAGTTACAATTGCTGTGCTATGACTTGGGCCTGCGGAGCAGGCCGTCAGGGCTGTTCTTATGTTCATCAAACAATAAGATAAATTCTAATAACAGGAAGAAAAATGAAATATGAATTTTCAGTTCCTATGCCATTTCAAATGGAACATATAAAGCAATTACTTGATATAAATAATAAAGTTAAAAAAAGTAAAATTACAAGTTTATATTTTTCACTGCCGACGAATTCAGTTGATTTTACAGGCTTTGAACAGGATAGGATTTTATGGGATTTTATTACTGATTTTGAATATTGGAAAACATTAATACAATACTCATTGGAAAACAATTTTGAATTCGTTTATGTTTTAAATTCTCCAAAAATCCATAATGAAGGTGACAAAGATTTAAAAATAAAGTTAGAAAAACTGGATAAATTAATAAACAATTTAAAAAATATCGGATGTAATAAGTTCAGAGTCAGTAATCCTCAATTAATGGGATATTTAAACAAAAACTATCCGTATACTCAAATATATATTTCAACTTCAACCGAAATGCAAAGTATACAACAATATACAAATTTATTTTATCTGTTCGGGAATATAAAAGAAGTAGTTCCATCTTGGAATTTAAACAGAAATTTCAAATTTTTAAAAAATATTCAAAAATTATTTCCCGATATTAAAATTGAATTAATGGTAAATGAAGGATGTATACCGGCCTGCCCGTTCAGAGAAATCCATAATAATTGGTTTAATTTAAATTCTGATACGGTAAATCCAAATTTTTATTTTTCAACTACGTTTTTTAAAGAAACTTGTAAAGATATAATGAATAAAAATTTATTTTATTATTTTGCCAATTCAAACATCATATACCCTTGGAATATAGATAAATATTACGATATTGGAATTAATAAATTTAAACTTGTCGGACGTAATAATTCGGAATTTAAAAGCGGACATTATATAAAGTATTATGAATATTACTTAAATGGAGTTGATGATATAAGAAATGTATATAATATTCCAATTAAATTTTTTAATAACTATCTGTGTAAATATGTAAATTTAAACGAAACTGTAAAAGATTTAATAAAATATCTGCCGGATATTAATCATTTTAAAAAATACGGGCATTTATGCTCATCAATATGCGGAGTAAAATGCAAGTATTGTTATAGATGTGCAGGTAAAATTCAAAAAAAATTTGAAAGAAAAATGAAAAAAAATTTTTCTCATTATATACCTGCTTGTGTAATTAATTAACGATTTTATATTTTACAAAATTTATATTTACGTAGTATTTGCCCGATATTACATCGGGCTTTTTTTACTTATCAATATACAATTCATCTATATTATGTAAAGCTCCTCCGAGCGGAGTCGGGTGCAGATTTTTAATTTTATTTCTGACCGCCGTGATAGCTAACGGCGAATAAAGATAAATAACAGGACGTTCATCGTAGATTATTTGCTGATATTTATCATATATTGCTTTACGTTTATCATAATCAAGTTCAAGTGCTCCTTGTTCTATTATCTCATCAAGTTCTTTTTCCCAGAGAAGTATTGTATCGTTTTTATCGCCCGAAAAACGCATATTAAACAAATGCAAATGTCCTTTTGAATACCATACATTTTTTCCGCTGTGCGGTTCTAACGGGCTTCCTGTTAACCCCATTATTACCATATCCCAATCAGAAGTTGTCATAATTTTACTTACAAGTGAATTAAATTCAATCGGTTTAAAGTTCACTTTAATCCCCAATTGTTTTAAATCTTCTTTAACCATAACTCCGCAGGTTTCTCGCTCTGTCTGCCCTGCATTTGTATAAAGATCAAATTCAACAATATTACCGTCTTTATCATGCAAAATTCCTTCTTTATCTTTATAAAATCCTGATAAAGCAAGAAGTTCTTTCGCATATTCAAGATTTTGTTCATGCCCTGCAGCAAGATTTTCATTCAAATATATTGATGATAAAGATTCTGCCGTAAATAACGGTTGTGCCGCACCATTCGCTACATTATTAACCATTGCATTTCTATCAATAGCATAATCGACTGCAGTTCTAAAGTTTAAATCATTAAACCATTTTTGCTTTACGGGATTTACATAGTACTTTCCGTTTTTATCCTTTCTTGTATTCATATTAAATGCAAGAAACATTGTTCCGGTAGTCGGGCCCAGATTATATAATTTAAAATCCGATTTTTTTTCCTTTGCTTTAAATCTGGGCAAATCTTTTCCTCTTACGGATATAACATCAAGCTCTCCCGCTTCAAATTTAAGCATTTCATTATTTAAATCACCTACAATCAGAATGACATATTTATCAATGTAAGGCAGTAAGTTTTTGTTTTCATCCATTGCATAATATTTAGGATTGCGTTTTAAAACAACTCTTTGTGCCGGAACATATTCTTCAAGAATAAAAGCTCCCGATGCAACTATTTTTTTAGGATTAACGGTCGTAGTCATAAAAGAATCAAAATAACGTTTCCCTTTTTGTACAACACTTTTAAATACATGCTCAGGTGCAACCTGAATACCCAAAAGCCTTTGAAAAGGAGCAAAAGGCTTTTTTATCTTGAATTCAACCGTATATTTATCTTTTTTTGTTATTGTCGGATATTCACCGTCTATCAACAAAGAATCCCTTGTTGATGTATTTCCGAAACCTGCAAGTATAATTTCATTCCACGTAAAAACAACATCATCGGCAGTAATTTCCTTGCCGTCAGACCATTTTATACCTCGCCTGAGGTTTACCGTATATGTTTTAAGATTATCCGAAACTGTCATTTCTTTTGCTAACGACGGAATAACTTCTCCCGTATCCGGATCGGAAGAAAAAAGAGAATCATACATTAAATCGGCTATCATTGATGAGGTTGCATCTTTTGATTCCCACGGATTAAAGGTTTTTGGGCCTTCTCCGATTGTTGAAACTACTATTTGTCCTCCGTATTTACCCGCACTTGAACGTGATAAACGGTAATCAATGCCGTTATAATACTCATTTTTATACGTTTTATATTCCGTTTTTATTTTTTGTTGCTCACTGCTTTTGGGAAAATCAAATATTCCTGTTTTATCTTCTTCTTTATCAACTCTGAAACAAGAGCATAAAATAAATATTAAAACGCATAATAAAATTATAATTTTTCTAAGTTTTTTCATAATTACAGATTATCACGATTTATATGAATTTGAAAATTACCATGTAATAGAGGTTTCATAATAATTTTTAAATTATTACTCAAACTCAATATAACAGTAAATTTTTTCTTAATATTTGTTAATAAAATTATGAAAAAGGTAAATGTTCAAAAAAAAAAAAACTTTATTAAAATGTGTGGAGCATACGGGAAGGGAAAAAATATATATGACAGTATTTTTAAATGCGGAATTTCCGCAAATAAGGAATGTATCAGCATACAAAACGGGGTATGGTGTACAAAATACATCAAAAGCTTCATTAAAGAACGATGATTCAATATTAAGCGATAAATGCACTGACGGCAAAGATGACGGAAAAATCGGATTTTTCAATGCTGTAGGTCATGTTGTAAAAGGTGCGGGAAACACTCTTGTAGATACTGTAAAGGGATGTTTTACAGATGAAAAAGGGGATTTTTCAATAGGAAAAACATTATTAACGGCAGGAACAGCTGCGGCTTGTATAGCATTTCCGCCTTTGGGATTAGCTGCATGTGCAGCCGGTGCTACAATAGGTGCAAT
>CAJONH010000181.1 GCA_905235825.1 Candidatus Gastranaerophilales bacterium | reverse complement strand
CGGATAAAACAGTTCTTGTTGCATCTACAGGAGCAGTTATGATAGCTTTACCTACATCAACATAGCTTCTTCCTGCGGCACGGAACTGACCTTGGAATATTTCACCCGTACCTACACCAATACCTGAAACAGTTTGTTCAACGGCATTACTTGCACTTACGATTGCACCGCCGACTGTTCTTCCTACGTTACCTAATAAACCGCCTGTCCAGGTGAACGGAAATTCAATAAGTCTTGCAAAACCGTTCGGTTTTTTGATTTTATTAACTTGAGCAGTTAAAATTTGGTTAGGTAATTGAGCTTTACATTTACCGTTTTTAATTTCATTAAACGATAATTTTATAGCACCCTGACAATTTTTTGTAGGTCTTACAACTTCAACTACTTTACCGAATACATTTGAACCTGCGGGAAATCTTTGACCGCCTATTGTAACTTCATCAAGTGTTTTAGCCATAAATCTGTCGCCGATATGTGCTGATTTTGCACTGATTTCATCTGTAAATGTTAATTGAAGCGTAGGTATTTTAACTATTTCTTCATTTTGGAAGTATGCTTGTTTTGGAGCACAAGCACAATCGTTGTCAGCCATTCTTTCATTACTGTAACCGAGAGAAATTCTTACATTTTCCAACATAGAAGCAACTTCGGCACGGCTTGCATCACGATTAGGAGAAATATTGTTAGGCGATGGGAAATCAGTCATACCGCCTGATTCCAATACTTTTGCTACGGGTATTTTTGCCCATGAAGGAACAGTATTACCGTCAGCATATTGACTTAAAATATTTTCCGCTTTACATTCATCCATAGGACAATTAATACCTTTTGCCATAATAGCAAACGCTTCTGCTCTTGATAAAGATTGATCGGGCTTAAATGTATTATTGGGATATCCTGTCATTAAACCGTTTTCAACAGCTTGAGCAATAGTTCTGTTTGCCCAGTGATTTGAAGGGACATCTTTAAACATTGTAGAAGCACTTCTGCAAGTATCTGATAAATTTAATCCTTTTACTGCCATTGTAGCCATTTCCGCTCTTGAAATCGGCATATTTGGTTTAAATGTTCTGTCGGGATAACCGTCTAAAATACTGTTAGCTGTTAAAGTATTAATATCACAGCTTGCCCAGTAGCCTTCTGGAACATCAGGATAATAACTTCCGATAGGAGCGGCACCACCTGTTATTGAACCTGACGGAGTATACATAAAGGGTTCAATAGTCCTTTTTACAGCATCCATACTTGTATTTGTATGTATTTGAACAGGACATCCTGCACCATCCAAATTAGAAGGATTTCTATCTACAGGGATACCAAAAGAATTGGGAATATCATTTAAACATGGCAACGGAGCTGCTGCACCTGTCATACTTCCATCTTCACATCCGCATGTTGTTGACATCGGAGCTTCTGCAACAGGCACACCTCTAAATCCGTTATCGGAATCATCGCCTAAAAATAATCCGTTGTTTCTTTCACCTACAACCTGATTATGTCCATAGATTGCATTAGGATACGCATAAACCTGCTGTTCAAACTTTTTACCGTCATTAAGTCCTGCACAACTTGCACAAGCAGGTGTCGAAGGAACAGGACATTGTGCTAAAGGCGGACATTGATTGCAATCACTTGTAATTGGAGCACAAGTATTGCAGTCAGCCTTTTTATGTTTTGTGCAATTATTGTCGTGTTTTTTACATCCGGACAGAGGGCAGGCTGCCAATAATTCGCCGGAATTATCGTTCACGGTTGTTTCTTGCGAAAAACCTGCATTTGTACTTGCTAATAAACCTATTGTTAATAAGGCGGCAAGTGTCATTTTGTTTATTTTCATTTTTCCTCCTTGTTTAAAGAAATGTAAAATACATTCCTTTTCTTTTATATGTTCTTACTTTATCTCTCTTTTATTCGGCTTGTTACAGCCTTTTCTATCTATGAATTATGATACGTACAATAGGCTTTATTCATTACCTTTTTTATTGAATAAAAAGGCTTATTCAAAAATCTGAACAGTTTGAAATGAAATAAAAAATCTAATCAAAATAAAAATACAAATAAAACTATCCTATCAGGCGATAAAAAAAGTGAAAATATTCTCCAAAATAAAAATAAATCGTTTGAGAGGGAATATGAAAAAAATAATATATTTATTACTTTTACTAACTATGGGAAATTTATGCTGTTTAGCGGATGAAACCGAGGAAGTCAAAAAATTTTTTAATAATTACGTATCAGCAGCAAATAGCTATAATACAAATTATTTTGATTATTACAGCAATAATGCTAAAATTGTAAGAGTAGTCGAAAAGCCTGACGGTTCAACTAAATCAGTTGATATACCGCTTTCACGTTATAAGTCTGAAGCAAAAAAATCGGTTGCTCTTGCTAAATTAAGAAAGTATAAAAATAAATATTTGAACATAAAAATATCTAAACATGGAAAAGATTATAAGATTTCAGCAGATAGAATGCCTTCAACCGCCGATTATAAAATTCCGGCAGAATTTATTATAGGAAAAGATGAATACGGAAATTGGAAAATAAAAGAAGAATCTTTAAACACAAGAGTACAATTATTTTTAAATCAAAGCTAAAATTAATACAATCATAAATTTTTTTAATCATAGTTACAATTAAATTTATCAGACAAAAAAATGAGGTCTTTTGACCTCATTTTTTAATATGTTATAAATAAACTTATGAAATTCTTTGGAACATATAGCCAATACCACGGGCAGTAAGAATCAATTCCGGATTAGCGGGGTCTGTTTCCAGTTTGGAGCGTAATCTTGAAATATGGACATCAACAACACGAGTATCAATTCTGTGATCCGGCGGATAAGACCAAACATGCTGTAATATTTCATTTCTGGAATATGCCTGTCCCGAATTATTAACCAATAATTCAAGTAAACTAAATTCCATACCTGTTAATCTTATACGTTCGTTTTTTCTGAATACTTGTCTTCTTGCAGTATCTATACGAATATTACCTGTTGTAATAACATTTTTTGCTATTTTACTTGTAGGAGCGGAAACTTCTTTTGTTCCGGTTCTTCTTAAAACAGCCTTGACTCTTGCTTCCAGCTCTTTTGGGCTGAAAGGTTTTATAACATAGTCATCAGCACCGAGTTCCAACCCTGTAATTCTTTCGGATACATCACCGAGAGCAGTTAATATAATAATCGGAACATCAGAGGTTCTTCTTATTTCTCTTGTAACACCGTAACCGTCAACTTTTGGCATCATAACGTCAAGAACAATCAAATCGGGATTATGTTTATTAAATGCTGCAATAGCTTCTTCACCATCTGTTGCAGTAATTATTTCATATCCAATCATACTCAAACGAGCTTCCAAAATTCTTCTGATACTTGCTTCATCATCGGCAACAAGTATTTTTTGGTGAGAATCGTGTTCATTCTGTACTTCACTATTTTCAGTCATCTCGTAGACCCCTTAAAATTTAAAAAATATTACCTTTGTTTACATTATATTACAAAATATAAAAAAATCAAAACATTTCTTAAAATGTTCTAATCGAAGATTGATGATATAATGGCATGAAACATAAAAGGAAGGCTTTGACATGGGTAATATTATTTTTGAAAGAAACGAATTATTAATTAATTCAGTAATAAAAAATCTTGAGAAAAGGAATTTTAATGCATATTATTGTTCATCGAAGGAGGAGGTTTTAAAAGAAATCACGAATTTAATCGGCAAAAATGAAGTTATAGCGTGGGGCGGTTCTGTAACATTGGATGAATTACGAATAAAGCAATATCTTGAAGACAGCGGATATAAAACAATTAACAGAGATAAAGCAAAAAACAGAGAAGAAAAAGCTGAATTAATAATGCAAGGTTTTAGTTCAGATGTTTATTTAATGAGTTCAAATGCGATAAGTGAGGACGGAATACTTGTAAATATTGACGGAACAGGAAACAGAACAGCGGCATTATGTTACGGACCAAAAAGAGTTATTGTTATTGCAGGTGTAAATAAAATTACAAAAACTTTAGATGATGCAATATCAAGAGCAAGAAATACTGCTGCACCAGTAAATGCCAAAAGAGTATCTGCTTTTATGGAGGTAAACACTCCGTGTTTAAAAAACGGAAGCTGTATGAACTGTAAATCGGAAACAAGTATTTGCACACAAGTAGTAATTACAAGACTTTCAAATCCAAAAGGCAGAATTAATGTAATTTTGGTAAATGATAAACTTGGATATTAAACGCAGCGTCAGATAGATTAATTTTATTTTTATGATATAAACTAAATATGTTTCGGAAATAATTAATTTTTTATTAATATTTAAAAGAAAATATAAAAAAGAGTGTATAAATATATTTAGATAAAATGGTTAGTAAAAGGAGGAATTAAAATGACAATCAGACCATTAGGCGACAAAATTGTTATTCGTGTAATCGAAGATGCGGAACAAACATCAGGCGGAATTTTTATACCTGACAGTGCAAAAGAAAAATCGCAAAAAGGTGAAGTAATTGCAGTAGGAGAAGGTAAAGTAAACGAAAAGGGCGATAGAGATCCGATGGACGTTAAAGTCGGTGAAATTGTTTTATTTGCGAAATATGCAGGAACCGATGTTAAAGTAGAAAAACAAGATTTAAAAATTATGTCAGTACAGGATGTATTAGGTGTAATTGAAAAATAACAAAACAATGTAACTCCTGCGAAAGAGTAAATTGTAATTATCAAATAAAAAATGGAGAAAGTAAAATGGCAAAAAGAATTATATTTGATGAAGATGCCCGTAAAGGCTTATTAAAAGGTATCGATGCTGTTGCAGATGCAGTAAAAGTTACACTTGGACCAAAAGGTCGCAACGTAATATTAGAAAAGAAATTTGGTACACCACAAATTGTTAATGACGGTGTTACAATCGCAAAAGAAATTGAACTTGAAGATCCTATGGAAAATTCGGGAGCTCAATTATTAAAAGAAGTTTCTTCAAAAACAAATGATGTTGCAGGTGACGGAACAACAACAGCTTCAGTTTTAGCTCAAGCTATTGTCAAAGAAGGTGTAAGAAACCTGACCGCAGGTGCTAATCCTATGTGCATGAAAAGAGGTATGGATAAAGCTGTTAACGTAGCTCTTGAAACGATAAAAAAAATGGCACAGCCTGTTGATTCAAAAGAAAAGTTAGCTCAGGTTGCAACAATTTCATCGGGAAACAATGAAGAAATCGGTAAATTAGTTGCTGAAGCTATGGAAAAAGTAGGACATGATGGTGTTATAACTGTTGAAGAATCAAAATCAACAGGTACAAACCTCAAAGTTGTAGAAGGTATGCAGTTTGATAAAGGATATATTTCTCCTTATTTTGTAACTGATGCGGAAAGAATGGAATCAGTTCTTGAAGATGCTTATGTACTTTGCGTAAATAAGAAAATTAATTTAATTG
>CAJONH010000180.1 GCA_905235825.1 Candidatus Gastranaerophilales bacterium | reverse complement strand
TTCTAATTGCTCTGTTTAAATGCCTTTTTCTATGAAAATCATTATCATTTATTAAGTGTTCAATATGACTTTTATAAATTACAATTTAATCAATAGCAGGTAGGTCGTGTTCAACGGTTTCATTGAACACGACAAATATTTTTAATATGATAAAACAATGAATTACAGAAGATTATTTATACAAAATACATATGTGTTTTTTACAATTGTTACAGCTCGAAGAAGAAAAATATTAATAGAAAATATAAATATATTAAGGAATACATTTAGAAAAACTATTGATTCTTTTTCGTATGAAATATTTGCAATTTGTATTTTGCATGACCACATACATTGTATAATTAAACCACTTGATATAAATGATTATCCTAAAATCATCCAACAAATGAAAAGATATTTTTCTCAAAAAATAAATAAAAATTTATTGAATGATTATCAATTAACTGACAGCAATATAAAAAGAAAAGAATGCAACATATGGCAGCACCGTTTTTTTGAACATACAATCAGAGATGAAAATGATTTAAACAAACATATTGATTATATACATTTTAATTCTATGAAACACTATAATATAAAACCAAAAAATTGGGAATTTTCCAGTTTTAAAAAATTTGTTAAAAACGGATATTATGATATTAATTGGTGCAATTGGGATGATAAAAACAATATAAATTTTCTAAACTATGAATAATTTTGTCGTGTTCAATGAAACCGTTGAACACGACCTACCTGCTGGAAGGCTTACTCTGTGAGCGAAAAGGAATTTAAAGAAGCGGCAAGTGCGAAACCAGATTAGATATCAAAAGGTTTTTCCAGTGATTGCGGATTGCCTGAAGTATCAAAATTTAAAATTCGGCTTGGTCTTGTGCCGCTAAAATTTGTTTCGACCTTTGTTATTATTTTATTTTCATTTATAGTTATTCTGGCAATTGGTGAATTTGGATATTGAGGATTTAAAATCGTCAAAACATTACCTGTATATGAAAAACTATTTCCATAATATGTATTTGTTTTTAATAATCCGTAATTTCCGCCTGAAAGCGTAACACTGTCTATTGGTTTGTATGGGTCATACATATTGTAACCGATATTTTGAATATTTGTTTGTCCGATAATGTTTATTTTTTGAGCCAATCCGTTATTATAATATTCAACTTCCCATTCATCAGTGATGTTATTCTGTTTATCCAATGAATTTTGTTTTTCAAATACATTATCATCAACAGGTATTTCTGTTATTGACTTTGAATTATACTGTTCATCCTGATTGTTAGTTTCATTATAACTGTTCTCATATATATAAGGTTCTTCAGATGATGCATTCTCATTAGGCATTTCTTCAATATTATAACTTTTGTACCGGTCATTATTTAAGTCATTCTGATTATTATATTCATTTATATTAATTTCAGGATATTGATACTCTTGAGCCTCATTTTGATTTGAGTTATTTTCAATGGAATTTTGTTCCGTATCAAGGTTTTCTGACAGAACAGAACTGACAGTTTCTTCGTTACTACTTTTTTCATTATTTATAGAATTGTTTTCAATTTGTGTTTCTTTATAGGTTATATTATTTTTATTATATGAATTTAATTTTTCCTTAAAATAATCAGGTGCTGCTATTAATCCTATAAATAAATAAACTAATATAATAAGAAAAGAAATTAAAATGATATCCGTTAATCTTTTTTTTATGTTATTTTCCACTGATAAATCCTTTTCTATTTAATCTTTATACTGTAATTACCGTTATTTTTTAATTTATTAAGCTGAATATTTAAATTTACGACTGCATTTTTTTTATTTATAAGCCAATCAACAGACCATACCTGAATTATATTCCATCCAAGCCCCTGATAGACAGAATGTCTTATTTTATCTCTATCTTTAGCCGTTGCACAATTTTTATATGTATTACCGTCGCATTGTATACCTGCAATGTATACATTCGGATTATCAGGATTAACAAAAGCCAAATCAATTTTAAACGAAGATGAACCTATTTGAGAATGAACAGTCCAGCCTAAGTTACTTAATTGTTCTGCTATTTCTGTTTCAAAATCGGAATTTATTTTATTTATATTTATTAAATTTTCATTTTCGGATATATATTTTTCCTGTTTTGCATATTGCAAAAAGGCTTTTAAATCTGCTGCACCTTTTGCCGATGTTCTTGTTAAATCAATTTGCTCGGGCATAAGAGATGAAAAAATTACCATTTCATATTTTGACCTTGTAAATGCAACATTTAATCTTCTCTCTCCGCCTGTTTTGTTTAAAGGCCCGAAATTCATGCTTACTTTACCTTCTTTATCAATGCCATAGGTAACACTGAATAAAATAATATCTCTTTCATCACCCTGAACTGTTTCCAAATTTTTGACAAATACAGCATTCGGATTTTCAGGACTAAATGCATATTCTATTTCAGGATGAGTTTCTCTTTCTTTTTCAAGTAAATCTTCTATTAATTTTTGCTGTTCAGAATTAAATGTGACAATGCCTATACTTTTTTCTTTTGTAGTTTGAAGTCTTTTAACACATTCTTTTACAATCTCAATTGCTTCATTTCTGTTTATTCTTCCGCCTTTTTCATATAGACCGTTTTTTACATAATGCATTGAAACCGATTTTTGATTTGTCTTTGAAGAAGGAAACGTAACAAGAGTACCGTCATAATACTTATGATTTGAAAAAGCAATCAAACTTTCACACCGTGAACGATAATGCCAATTTAATCTAAGCGTTGGAACCGAAGATGCTGTTAATTCATCCAAAATACTTTCCAAATCTTCATCTGTATCAAGTTCATCTTCATTATATTCAATACTCCTTCCAAAGAAATTGGAAGGCGGCATTTGTTTTGAATCACCTGCAACTATTATTTGATTCCCTCTTGAAAGTGTTCCGATTGCATCCCA
>CAJONH010000179.1 GCA_905235825.1 Candidatus Gastranaerophilales bacterium | reverse complement strand
TAAACGAAATACTATATTAGCAAATAATATAAGAGCCGAAAGAAATCGTAAAAACCTTTCTCAAGCAGATTTAGCCGATAAAATAGGCATAAGTAAAAGCACAATGAGTCTAATAGAACGTTCAATTCAAACTCCTTCTGTTTTTATAGTATCCGATATTGCTATTGTTCTTGGTATTGATATAAACGATTTATTAAAAAATATTTATTAATAAAAAGAAGTTTTTTTATTTAATTTGTGAATGTATGTTTTTTAAAACAGTTTTGTTAATATCTGTTTTAAAAACATTGGCATTATAATATTCGGCATAAGGTACAGGCAATAAATATTTGTCTTTCAGATTTTTTCTCGGTACAAATACGGCAGATAAATTATTTTCAAAAACTTTTACCCAATCAGGATGTATTGAAATTGCCTCATATACACGATATTTTTTTTCAATTATCATTACATCCGTTTTATAATCTCTTATAATTTTATACCAATCATTTTGTACAAGATGAAAGTTTTTTAACTGAATTAATAAATCGGGGTTATAAACTTCTTCATATCGTCCGTCCATTACAACCAAATTATGGGGATATAACTTATATGCGGCATAACTGCCCCAATCAAAATTAATAAATAAATTCCCTTTTATATTATTTATTTTCACAAATTCAACAGCAAATCCCGGATATTCCGAATTTGTTATTATTACCTGATTTTTACTTGATAATATTACGGGTAATGAAATAATTAAAAGAAACACATATATACAAATGTCTTTAAAAAGACATAAAGAGTCATTTATATCTTTATTTTGAAATTTTATTTGATTAAGAAGAAAATAAAATTCTTCGTATAATAGTGTTCCTGCCGTAAAAACGAAAAATGTAATATGTCTTGAACTTGTTACGGATAAGTATATCATTGCCAGTATTACCAGCAGTTTTGTTTTATCAAGACTTTTGAAATTAATCTTATTTTTTATTATATATGTAATTTGTATTATTAAAAGAATGGCTAAATAAACTTTGTATCTGATATAACCTTTCAGATTAACTAATGCAAAAGGACTTGCCCATTCAAATATATATTGTCTTTTCATTAGTCCTGCATAAAACAGAAAACGAACATATTCAAAACCGTAAGGATTTATAAATAAAGCGATAATACATCCTGATAAAGTTAAAATATAGGGTTTAATCGATTTTCCGTTTAAAAATTCTCCTATGATATATATAGCAATTAACCCTAATCCGCTTATACACCCTCCGTGGATATTGCTCCATAATACCATTAAAAATGGCAGTAAAATAAGACATTTTCCGCCTTTTATTCTGTATCTTTCAAGTATATATATAAATATCGAAAAGAACAGGCAAGTGAAAAGCAGACATCTTACAACGGGCCCTAGTGAAATGGAAACAATCCATAACATAAATGCATAATAAAATATATTGTATGGAATTGATGACGTCGGTTTTCGTATTTCAACGGTTTTATAACAAAATAATAAAGTTAAAGCAGTTAAAATTCCTTTGAAAATAATTAACCCGTTGCTTCCGAAAATTTTTAATACAAGATAAAAAATGACACTTGCACCCCATTCGTGGTCATACCAAGGATGAGTAGGTGTATAAGACCAAAAATCGTGTTTTGGTACGGCTAAATTTTCAACAATATATTCACCTGCAATAAGTCTTGCCCACAGGTCTAAATCGGGCATTGTATTATTAAAATAACATAAGCCTATACTAAATATAAAAATGGTTATAACAAACAAAAATTTTTTTATCATACTTCGTTTGATTATAACATTTATAAAATAAAAAAAGAAGCGGCTTAGCCGCTTCTTCACAAAACTATTTAATTTTACTTTGCCCTTTCTTTTATAATATTAACTATCCTCATATTTCCTTTGCGTTTTAATACTTCTATCGCAGATTCGCTGCCGAAATCTTTACGCCATTCTTTTGCAAAGGTTTTATCTTCAATTAAAGATTTTAAATTTTCCATATTTGTTTTAAATTCCAGTGCCATATTCAAAACATCTGAAATATAACCTTCATCATTATTTTTTAATGCCTGCATATAACATCCGTACAGATGTTCTTGATATCTTCCGCTTTTTGATGATATCCCTTTTTCTGAGGCTTCCATTATTTCAAAAAATTCTTCTTCTGTCATAACTTTTATATAAGGTTTTATTGAATTTTTTTTCACTGCTATAAATCCGGTATTATCTCCTACATTTATATTCGGAAATAAAAATTGAGAATTTACACTGTTCTTTTTTTGATTGACGATGTGGTTCATTTGATTAAAATCTTTTTCAACCAATATATCTGATATAATTTTTTCAACAGCATTTATTTCGTTCATATTAACATCAATATTCATTCTTATAACCTTTCAGAAAGATTCTCCACTTAATATTAAAACTGTCCATCATACTAATACAATTTTTATATCGGCAAATAAAAATAATACTTTAGTTTTTTTAGTTAAAATTTATCAAATTGTTACAAAAAATTAACAATTTAATAAAATAAAGACAATTTTAAAGAAGTTTTATATTTTATATATATAAGAAAGAGGTATAAAATGAAAGCATTATTTAATTTTATAAACAGACGTAAAAAATTTAATACAATGGTTTTATTGAATATCTAATACAGATATTTTTATATATATACATAAATGTCTTGCATTGTTATTAATGCAAGACATTTTTATGTGATTTATTTATGGTTTTACCACTCTGCGTAATAAAAGTCTGCCATGCCTGCTTATAATATCTTTGTTTCCTTTATAAATAAAGGAGTAACTATTTCCCAAACTTTCTCGTTAGGGTGTATCATATCATCTTGCAGATATTTTTTATTTTTATAATTTATTTTTGATAATTCGGATAAATAGACTATTTTAATACCTTCATTTTCTAATTTTTGTTTTATTTTTCTCATACATCTATCGCCGTCATAGACAAAAATAATAAATTTAATATTAGGAAAATGTTTTTTCAATTCTTTATTTGCTTGTATAAAAAACATTGATGTATAATCTGCCATTTCATCAGTAAGGACAATGCTCCCATTATATGTATAAATGAATGATTTTTCATATTTTTTTAAATACATATTCCGTAAATAATATGAATGCCAATATAAAATATCCTTTTCGGAAAATTCGATTAAATCGGTTTTATCATTATTCCATTTATAAAACATTAAATATAAATCAAAATAATCATTAGGTCTGTAAAGTCTTTTTATATGATTTTCTATAAACAAATAAACAGCATATTCAGGAGTTATAAAATCTTCTTTCTGTTCTAATATATTTAAATTATTTCTTACAGCATAAAGCATGTGCTGTATCCCATAACCTGCCAATGCTCTGTTATAAACTTTTCTTTTTGAATATTTTTGAAGGAAATATTCAAAAGTTTTATTGTCATCTAAACCTACACCTACAGCAAAGGAACACCCATACAAAAGTATTGATTTTTTGTTTATATTTATATCTCGGTTGTATTTATTATCTAAAACTCTAAACCAAATTCTTTTGGAATTTGAATTATAATTTTCTGCTGCTAACATTCCTTGTTTAAAATTTTTTAAAGGTAAAGTAAGTGAATTAAAAAAAAATCCTTTGCGTTCAAGTGCAATATGATTATGTTCTATGGCTAATTGTTTTTTATATGTAATAAATTCAATAGAAATTATACACAATATAAAAATTATAATATTTATAGATATAACTTTTATAAGTTTCATTCAATACAGCTCCATTTTTATTATATACAATTATTTATACACCAAAATATATTTAGTGGTGTAAATTTGTATATAAACCTCTAATATAAATAGCATGTTTTTGTTATAATAAATTCGGGTAATTAGTTATGACATATAAAAAGTATAAAAAAAGAATATTATTTGTTGGTATGCCGGATATGGCATTGGTTTGTCTTGGCAAATTGGCATCTAAGGGAATAAATATTGTAGGTGTTGTGCCTCCGCCTAAATATGAACCTACTTACCAGCTTCTGGTTGATACGGCACAAGGCTTGGGGTATGAAATAATAGATTATAATAACAGTTTAAATGATAACGGATTTTTGCAAAGAATAAAAAATCTTAATGCTGATTTAGGTGTAGTAGCTTCTTTTAATAAAAAATTACCTAAAGAACTTTTAAAATTGACAAAAGACGGTTTTATAAATTTACATCCGTCTAAATTGCCTGATTACAGAGGCGGTAATCCATACTCTCATGTCATAATAAATGGAGAAGACAAATCTGCAATAACTTTACATTATATGGATGAAGGATTTGATACCGGAGATATAATTTCTCAATATACTTTTAATTTGTATTTAAATGAAACAATGGGAACATTATTTCATAGAACAAATCAAATGTGTGCGGCAATGTTAGCAGAAGCTCTTGATTATTATGAAACACATCAGTTCCCGAGGCGTCCTCAGCCAAAAGACGGAGAATACAAAAAAGCATGTACTCTTTCTTTACAAAAAAGAAATATTTATATAGATTGGACAAAATCAGCAGAAGAAGTCGAACGATTTATAAGAGCTTTAAATCCTTTTATCGGTGCTTTAACAACATACAACGGTATAACGTTAAGAATTAATTCCGCCTATGTAATAAGAGAAAATCATAATTATCCTCCGGGTACTATTTGTGATACAAATAACAGTTTAAAAGTTGCCTGCGGCGACGGCATATTGGAAATTGAATCAATTCAATACGGTGCTTTATTTATGTCTACGGGCAGAGATTTTATTGAAAGAATTAATCCCAAAAAAGGAGAAATTTTATACAGTGGATAAACTTAATTTTTTAACGGCGGGTTTACCTTTAGTGTCCGACGGAAAAGGATATAAAAAAGGACTCGCCGCAATTGATGAATTAAATCTTGACGGTTTGGAAGTTGAGTTTGTTCACGGTGTCAGAATGACTGATGTTAATCAAAATTTGGTTTCCGAGTTCGCCAAAAATCATGTTGTTACTTGTCATGGTCCGTATTATATCAATTTAAATTCTAAAGAAGAAGAAAAAATTGAAGCAAGTGTGCAGCGTATCATTGAAACGGCAAGAATGGGGCAGAATATTGGTGCTTACAGTATAACCTATCATGCTGCTTTTTATATGGGCGGTTCTGTTCAGGATGTTTATAATACCGTATATAAATCCACTGAAAAAATTATGCAGGTGCTTGACAGTGAAGGCATTAACATTTTTGTCCGTCCCGAAACTACGGGAAAAGGTACTCAATGGGGTACATTAGAAGAAATAGTAAAACTTTCAAAAGAATTTAAAAATGTTATGCCCTGCATTGATTTTGCACATATACATGCTCGTAATAACGGCATTTACAATACTTATGATGAATTTTCAAAAATGCTTGAATTTTATGCAAATGAGTTGGGAAATAATTCTCTGCAAGATATGCACATGCATTTAGCCGGTATTGAATATGGGGCAAAAGGTGAGAAAAATCATTTAATTCTTGAAGAAAGCGATATGAATTATAAGGACTTATTAAAAGTTTTAAAAAATTTTGATGTTAAAGGTGCTTTGGTTTGTGAAAGCCCGAATATAGAGAGTGATACAAAACTTTTAAAAGATTACTGGTTAAGTTTGTAATGGATATTTTTTATTTGTACATTGATGATTACATTAATGCAGGAATAATAAACGGCGGAACAAAACACGAAAAAGAACATAATGCAGGATTATATATAGTTGAGTATGCAGCAAAAAAATATTTTCATATTGAAAATAGTGAAATTGAAGTTATAAATAATAAACCTGAATTTAAATTTGCCGATGTACATTTTAGTATTTCTCATTCGCATAATATTGCGGCAGTGTGTTTTGATTTTAATGATGTAGGTTTTGATATTGAGATTATAAAAAACAGAGATTGGCTGAATATTGCTGAACGTATGAATTTTAAATTAAAAGAAAATTCTATAGAAGAATTTTATAAATGCTGGACAAAATATGAAGCCGAATTTAAACTGCAAAAGCAGGCAAACAGTATTAAAAGTATGATTTTTAAAGATGAAAAAACATCAGTACAAGAGTATGCTGTGTCAATAGCATCTTATGATACAGCCGAAATTAAATCTGAATTTCACCGTATTTCAATTTAACAATTATTTCTTTTTTTCATTATATTTTAAAAATTTTCTGAAATCATTGAAAATTCGGTTAGTTGTTAATTGTATCAGATTCTTCCATTTTATTCTTTATGCAAATTTGTTAAGCATCCGGGGATTTTCAAAATAAATTTGTACATTTTTCAGTTTAAATGTAGTAAAATATAAAATGGCAGGGAATATGAAAAAAAGAATTACATCAATAATAATATTGTCAGGACTTATCGGTTTTTATTTTATGCCTGTTTATGCGATACCGCTGCAAGGACATATAGAAGAAACAAACAGTAATAAAATACAAAATGATAAAATTTTTACAAAAGAAACAAAAAAACTTGAAAGCAAGAAGTCTGTTGAATTAACGGTTTCGCAAGTTTTAAACGGAGCGACATCAATAGAAGGTGATGAGTTTTTTGCTGAAGTATCAAAAGATGTTTTGGCTGATACAGGAATATTGCTTCCAAAAGGAACAATAGCACACGGAATAATAAGAAATATTTCCGATCCGAAAAGAATGGGGCGGGACGGGTATATAGAACTTTCTTTTGATTATCTTATTACTCCCGATGGCAGAGAAATACCTATAGAAGGCGGAATGACATCAAAATTAAATCCTGCAAAATCAACGGCTAAGGTAATAGGTGAAAGTACCGCATCTGTTGCAATAGGTGGTATTACGGGTACAATGGCTGCATTACAGCTTGCAGGTATTGAAGGTGCAATAGTAAGTCAGGGATACACACTTGCAGGCGGTGCCGCAATCGGGGGTATTATTGCACTTGGAATGAGTCTTTTTAGAAAAGGTGAAAACGTCCTAATTTCACCGGGGGATGAAATTAAAGTTCATATTACAAGCTCTGAACCAATTCAGGTTCTTACGCATGAGGCTCTAAGACAGGAAGAAATAAAATATGAAGGGCTGGATGTTCTAATTAATGATATTTTTTTGGAAAAAGACCCGTTTGATAATTTAAATACAATTACACTTGATGTAATTATAAAAAATAATTCCCAAACGAATTTTTCAAGTTTTGATATAGAAATGATAAATGATTTACATAACAGTTACCGTCCTTCTATATTTAGTAATCATAAAAATTCGCTTGGAACAAAATCAATAAAACGTGGAGAAAATGTTTCGGGAACTTTGTCTTTTGCGGTTGATAATCCTAATCGTGAACATTGGCTTGTGTTTTATGACAGAAGATATCATAAACCATTGGCTAAAATTTCCATTGAAAATGTAAAAAGAGATTTACATATAAATGATTTGAAGAAAAAAGGCAATAAAAAAGCTAAACAGAAATATTTATAAATGATTGAATCAGATTTATTTGAAAATATTGATGATAGTGAAATTCTTAGAATTTTGCAATGTATAGGAATAAAAACAAAAGTCTTTAAAAAAAACGATTTAATTTTAAAGACGGGTAAAAGTATTAATTATCTTGGGATAATATTATCAGGTAAAGCTGAAATATGTAAAATTGATTATTTGGGTAATTATAATATTATAGAAAAACTCCGAACAGATAATATTTTCGGTCAGAATATGGTATGCTGCGGATTAAATAAAAGTCCTGTTGATATTGTAGCATTAGAGGAGTGTGAAGTACTTTATATTCCTTATGAAAAAGTAGTCACACCATGTGAAAAACTTTGTAAAGCTCATTTGCAGATAATACGAAATATCATGAAAATCATTTCAAAACAAAATAATATTTTAAATGAAAAAATAGATATAATAGGACAAAAGAACATAAGATGCAAAATACTTGCTTTATTAAACAACTATAAAAAAGAGGGTGAAGTTTTTACTGTGCCGTATACGAGAGAAGAAATGGCAAAATTTTTATGCACGGACAGAAGTGCAATGTCAAGAGAATTATGCAAAATGCGAGATGAAGGTATTCTAAGATTTTATAAAAATAGTTTTGAATTATTGAAATAGCATAAATTAAGTATAAAAAATACGGGTAAAAATGGTATAAAATTTATACATTATTTGCTTTGGATAATTTTCATTTCGGTATTTAATTTATCAATTGCATTAATAAAATATTTTATATCAAATTCAGAAATCTTTTTTACCGCTGAATTTTCATCCGTATTTAAAATATATATTGCATTATTATTTTTTAATTCAAGAGTATTAAATCTGTTAATACTTGCACAAATACATTTTTTATTCAACAAAATACAAATATGATAAATAGAAGTATTTGGAGTTATAACAAACAAAGCATTTTGAACAATACCGAACAAATGTTGGATTTTAAATTTATCGCAGCCGTCAATTATTCTATCTGTGTGTTTTGTTTGTTTTAATATTTCATGACATAATCCGACATCTTTATCATCGCCAAGCAGCAATATTTTGTTCTTATTATAAATATGTGTAATATAATCAATTATCTGTATTATCTGTGAAGCAGAAAACTGCCCCATATCAAATCCGCCTAAGACAATAATTATATAATCAGTTTGTCCGTTTATTAAATTTGGCTGTTCTTTATACTTGTATTTGTAATCAACTGGTATATCAAAAAAATTTTTGCAAAATTCGGATATTCCTTCTCTGTACGAATTTATATCACGAGGCAATTCATAATATTCAAGGCATTTAACGGATTGCTTTATTGAAGTCCAAGCAGGCATAATATTTATAAAAATATCAGCATTTACAAAGTTAAAACAGCTAAGCTGCCATTTCATATTTTTAACTCTGCTTAAGTGTGATACTTTAATGAATAAATCAAAAATATCTCTGTCGTGATATTTTGCGAAATCTATCCATCTGTTTGTACCTATTAAAATAAAAACATGATTTTTGTATTTTTCTTTGAATAAATCAAAATAGTATCTTGCCCACAAGTAATCACCGAATCCTGATGCGGCATTTATCACTAATATCTTTTTTTTTCTGAATTGCAAAAGTTTATATATATTCCACAAAGGAATGAGTCTTTTATAAATACTGCTTTTTATATCCATTTAAAATTTCCCTGAATAAATTAATCCGGAACTGTGAGTCATAAATTGACAATTGATTGAACTGATAATAACATGAAAAAAATAAGAAGTATAATAATTCTATGATAAGAGATATACTAAAAGAAAAAATACTTATTTTAGACGGAGCAATGGGGTCTAATCTCCAAAAATACTCGTTAAGCGAGGAAGATTACAGAGGAAAAATATTATCAGAGCATAAAATTTTTCTGAAAGGTAATAATGATGTGTTATCATTGACTCGCCCCGATGTTATAAAAGATATACATAAAAAATTTCTTGAAGCCGGTGCTGATATTATAGAAACAAATACATTCGGGGCAAATGCGTTATCTCAAAAAGAATACGGGCTTTCTTATCTTGTAAAAGAAATGAATGAGAATGCCGTAAAAATTGCAAAAGAAGCAATAAGAGAGTATTCTACACCGGAAAATCCCCGCTTTATTGCGGGTTCAATAGGCCCAACAGGAAAAACCGCATCAATATCACCTGATGTTGAAAATCCGTCTTATAGAGATGTCACATTTGATGAGCTTTCCGCCGTATATAAAGAGCAGGCGGAAGTACTTGTGGATGAAGGTGTCGATATTCTTTTAATTGAAACTGTTTTTGATACACTTAATGCAAAAGCAGCCATTTATGCAATAAAACAGGTATTTAGCGAAAGAAATAAAGAACTTCCCATAATGATATCCGTAACTATGTCTGATAAATCCGGAAGAACGCTTTCGGGGCAGCAATTAGAGGCTTTTTATTACAGTGTTGAGCATGCTAAGCCGTTATCGGTCGGAATAAATTGTGCACTCGGAATAAATGATATGAAACCGTATATAAGAGAGCTAAGCAGTTATGCGGGTTGTTTTATTAGTTTGTATGCAAATGCGGGTATTCCGGATGCTTTTGGAAATTATAGAGATACTCCCGAAATAATGGCACAAGGGTATAAAGATTTGGCATTAGATGGATGCATTAATATTGCAGGCGGCTGCTGCGGAACTACTCCCGAGCATATTCGTGCTATAAGTGACGCATTAAAGAATATAAAACCAAAAAATAATTTTAGAAATATCCATAAACCTGTGTTTACAGGTTTGGAATCTTTTTTGTTTGATAAAAAACACCAAAATTTTATTATGGTCGGCGAAAGAACAAATGTAACAGGTTCATTAAAATTTGCCCGTCTTATTGAGGAAAATAATTTAATCTCTGCAATTGATATAGCAAGACAGCAGATAGAAAACGGTGCAAATATTATAGATGTCAGCATGGATAAAGATTTAATCGACTCAAAAAAAATGATGATTGATTTTTTAAATTATGCTCAAACCGAACCGGATATAGCAAAAGTTCCGATTATGATTGATTCTTCCAAGTTTGATGTAATAATTGCAGGTTTGAAATGTGTTCAGGGAAAATCAATAGTAAATTCAATAAGTTTAAAAGAAGGAGAAGATGCATTTATAAATCAGGCAAAAGAAATTAATAATCTCGGTGCGGCAATGATTATTATGGCTTTTGATGAGAAAGGGCAGGCATCAACCGTTGAACGCAGAGTGGAAATAGTGCGAAGGGCATATAAACTTCTGAAAAAAATTGGTATTGATGATAATAATATGATTTTTGACCTGAATATTTTTCCTGTAGCGACGGGAATGAAAGAACATAATATAAATGCAATATCTTTTATTGAAGCAGTAAAAATAATAAAATCCGAAATGCCTGATGTACTTATTTCAGGCGGTATAAGTAATCTTTCATTTTCTTTCAGAGGATTAAATCGTATAAGACAGGCACTTCACAGCGTTTTTTTATATCATGCCGTTAATGCCGGGCTTGATATAGGAATTGTAAATGCAGGCATGCTTGATATATATGATGAAATTGAAGAACCTCTAAAGTCGTTATGCGAGGCGGTTATACTTAACACAACTGATGATGCAGGAGAAAAACTTCTTGAATATGCTCAAAATAATGAATTAGAAGTAAAAACAAAATCGGATAAAAAGCAAAATGAATGGCGGAGCGAAAATATTGAAAAAAAACTTCAATATGCACTTATAAAAGGCAATACCGAATATTTGGAACAAGATATAAATGAAGCATTGGAAAAATATTTTCCATTGGAATTGATTGAAAAACCGTTAATGGCAGGTATGGAAAAGATAGGAGAACTTTTCGGCGATGGAAAAATGTTTCTTCCTCAGGTGGTTAAAAGTGCAAGAGTTATGAAACAGGCTGTTGAAATGATAAAAACACGCATATCAAACAGTGAAGAACATAAATCAATCGGGAAAATAGTACTTGCAACAGTAAAAGGAGATGTTCACGATATAGGAAAAAATATTTTATCATTAATACTTACGTGTAATAATTTTGATGTTATAGATTTAGGTGTAATGGTAAATTGTAAGGATATTTTGAGTGCGGCACAAGAGCATAATGCAGATATTATAGGCTTGTCAGGATTAATAACTCCCTCATTGGACGAGATGATTTATGTTGCACAACAAATGGAAAAAGAAGGTTTAACTCTGCCGGGACTTATAGTTGGCGGTGCTACAACAAGCAAAATGCATACCGCAATAAAAATTGCGACGGAATATCACGGAGTTGTCGTCCATGCTTCGGGGGCTTCCGAGGTTGCTCCGATTGCACAAAAAATAATACTAAAAGATAAAAAATTTTTGGAAAATTTAAAATCAGAACAAAATAAACTAAGAGAAGAATATTATAACAATCATGCTAATATTTACGCAAAGTAAATATCAATTATCATTATATAAAAGCCAATCAATAGAAACTTGAAAATTTTGTTTTATATTATCTAATAAATTTAAATCAGGCTGAATTTCTCCCTTGATTATATTAATAAGCTCTTTTTCATTTATATTAAGAAGTTTAGCCATTTCAAGGTCAGAGAGTTTATTTTTATTTTTAATTATTTCTATTCTTTTTCCGAAATATTTTCTTTTTTCTTTTATATTATTATTCGAATAGCGTGAAAGTGAGTTATTTATTGTTTCATAATTTTCTTTTGATGTTAATTTTATACCCAATGCATCTTCAAGCTGCATAATGTTTTTTTGTTTAATTTGAGTTCCCGATTTCTTTTTTTTACTAAAACTGGTTTCATCCATGCCCCATATTTGTGAAATAGCTCTGCCTGATAATGAAATATTATGTTTTACTAACTCGTTCAAAAGCTCATTTATGTTCATTTGATTTCACCGAATAAAAATTTTAAAATTTTTAAGATTTTAGTTGACAGTTTGGTATAAGTTTGGTATTATTTTTTTGTTGAAAAAGTAAAATTATGTTTTAAAAAATGCTGTAATATAATATCCTATGTATAGGCTGTTATTTAAGCATAAATAAACTGAATATTTTTATAGGATAAAATATTCGCATAATCTTTTGGGCATAATTATAAATAAAAAAAATGCATAACTCAATCGGTATAAAAATCAGAGTGAGTATAATTGTATTTATTTTGTACTGCGTATCAAGTTTAAATATAGAAAAATTATGTTAAATATAGTTGATTATTTAAAAAAAGACAAAATAGACAATCCGCCTTATGATTACTATTTTCTAAAGAATTTAGAT
>CAJONH010000178.1 GCA_905235825.1 Candidatus Gastranaerophilales bacterium | reverse complement strand
AAAGCCGACAAGTGCAAAGCACTGGAAGGCTTACTCTGTGAGCGAAAAGGAATTTAAAGAAGCGGCAAGTGCGAAACCAGATTAGATAAAGGAAATTGTAATGGAAAAATATACACTTGAAAACGGAATAAATGTTGTAGCTGAATATAATAAAAATACTCCCAGAACGGCAATAGTTCTTTATGCGGGGATAAATAACGATGAAAAAATAACGGGGCTTTATTATTTAATGACACAGCTTTTGTTTCAAGGTACAACAAACAGAACCTCAGAAGAATTAGCATCGGAAACTGACGAAAATGCAATTGATATTTCTATAGAAAAAAAAGCTGACTATATAAGATTTAAATTATATTGTCTAAATGAAGACATTGAACATGGACTTGAAATTTTACAGGATATAATTGAAAATTCGACTTTTGATGATTATGAAAAAGAAATTATAAAAATAAAAGGTGAATTTGAATCAGACTTGGATTCTGCAAAAGTTCAGGCACAGGATAATTATTATAGAACAATATTTAAAAATCATCCTTACGGAATAGGCAGAAAAGAAATAATGGATGCTGTTTCCTCTGTTACAAAGCAGGATTTAACCGATGCATTTAACGAAATAAAATATAAATCTCCCAAAAATATATCTGTAGCAGGTGATATAAATCAAGATACATTAAAAAGATTACTTCAAAAACATTTCGGCAATCTAAATATAACCGATATAAAAAATACACGTGAAAAAGTAAGTGATTTATCTGAAAATCTTGTTTCCGTTATAGAAAAAGAAGATGCAAATCAGGCTCAAATATTTAAGGGCTGGGTACTTCCTTCAGTATATAGCAAAGATTATCCGTCATTTGTTCTTTTGAATACTCTACTTGGAGCATCAGGACTTTCTTCACGTTTATTCATGGAACTTAGAGAAAAACAAGGTCTTGCTTATACCGTAAGAAGTGTATATGACCCCTATATTTTAGGCGGTAATTTCTTTGTTTATATAGCAACTGAACCTAAGAATATTAAAGTATCACTCGAAGGATTTGAAAAAGAAATAAATAAAGTTATGAATGAGCCTGTAGGTGAAGAAGAACTTGAAAATGCAAAAAATAATGCAATAGGTAAACGGCAGTTTTATCGTGAAACAAATTTAATGGAAGCATCTTTAAACGGCTATTATGAATTTATAGGTTTAGGCTGTAATTTTGAAGATAAATTAATCGCTGATATAAAAGCAGTTACCGGCACACAGATGCTTGAAACGGCAAAGAAATATTTTGGAGCAAATAATGCATTAAGTGTTCTGGCTCCGAAAAATTATTTAAAAGAAGCAGGACTGTTATAATGTTTTTTTTATAATGCCTTCTTCTTTTAAAATTTCTATAACTTCATTACGGAACTCCGATTTTGTTAATGTATTACAAATCGGAGTTTTATTAAACATAGTTCCTTCTCCTGATACAAACCAATTTGTATTTATATTAAAAACTTTATACAATCGTGTAAGAAATTCGACGGAAGGAGTTCTTTCTCCACGTTCATAAGATGTTAAAGTACTTGCAGACATTTCAAGCTGTTTTGACATCTTTGCAACTGATAATTCAAGACTTTGCCTTACTTTTTTTAAATAAATATTGAACGGTTGAATTATATCATAAACACGGCGAATTATGCCTTTGTTTCTGTCCGTATTTATTATGATAAACATGCTGCGTAAAAATAGATAAAAAGAAATGAAAAATATATTTAATTTTTTAAAAAAAGATGAAATAGGAAATCCGCCTTATGATTATTATTTTCTCAAAAACTTGGATGAAAGAGAATACCCTTTGTATTTAGCTAAACTGTTTTATCTTAATACGGGAGAGAAACTTCCGTTGAAGTATGATTTTGAAAATAAATAGTGGATTATTGATAAGAAAAGATGTAAAACATTTAATCAAAAAATTCAGGGTATGGTATAACTGATTTAATGAGAAAATGTACTGATAAAGTAACAGCAATTAAATTTTAGCACTTGGAATGTATACCATTTTTTTATTTTTTTGAATTTTATTTTTAAGTTTTTTAAGAATTTTCTCAGCACATTTATAACAATATTGACATTGAATAGCACATCTGGAACTGCATAAATGTCCAAATTTTTTAAAATAATTAATATCAGGTAAATATTTTTTGTAATCTTTTACTGTTAATTGTTCTAATATAGGGTTAAAGTGAAGGTGATGAGTAAATTCGGTCAAATAGTAATCATTTATACTATTTATATTATCAACACCTTTTAAATACATAGTATAAGCATTAATGTATTGTTCAAACTTTCCAAAACCATCACGCCCGACGAGTTTAAAATTATTAATTCCAATTTTTGAGTATTCTCCAATTTCCCAAGGAAAAATATGTGTTCCTATAACTAAACTATGAATGGGATATTTTTGAAGAATATTATTACAAAATGATGTTGCATAACTTCCCGATAAACATTTATCATTATTTACAACAGAATGTTTATCAATGCTTATGTATTCGTGCAACATCCTATTAGGGCAGCCTTGTAAGCATCCTTCATTTACCATTAGTTCTATTTCAACATTAGGATAGCGTGTTTTT